>NZ_JADPGO010000050.1:0-13130 GCF_015668165.1 Blautia sp. 1001283B150304_161114_C9
AGTCTTTAGACTCCAGTGCCGGTAATAGACCCTTATAGGGTCAAAGCAAACCACCGGCTAAGCCGGTGGTCGTGATTTTGATGTCCACTCTTCAATGAATTATCATACGAATATATCTTCAATACTTTATAATTCAAGAGTAATAATAAGGCTATTGGCATGTACTTTTGCAACAATATTTCCGCCAAGAATGGCAACAAGTGTTTTTACTACCGCAAGTCCCAATCCTGTACTTCCATTATGTCTTGATTTATCGCCTGTATAAAAACGGTCAAAAAGTCGATTGCAATCAATTTCTGAATTGTCACTCATTGGATTTTCAATGGTAAATATAATATTATTATTTTCTTTCTCCATAAGTGTTATTTTTATCGTTCCAACAGAATACTTAATTGCATTTGTCAACAGATTTTGTAAAATTCGTTCTACCATATTTTTATCAGAATATACGTATATTGAATAATCTGGGAGATTTATTTCGGGTAAAATATTCTCCTTTTCTAATGCAACGGCATTTTCCGTAATTAAATTTATTAACATATTAGATATATTAAACTTTTCTTTTTCTGGAACTGTCTGCTGTTCCTCCAAAATAGAAAGGTCATAGAATGTTTCTACCAATTCTTTCATTTTTTCGGCTTTGCTAAAAATCACTTTTACACGCTGTGCTTGACTGGATTCCCAATTTTCTTTTTGCAATAATTGTAAATGACCAAGAATGACTGTAAGAGGTGTACGCAAATCATGTGATATATTAGCAACAGATTCTTTTAAATACTCTTCATTGCGTAATACGCCTGCAACAGCCTGTCGTTGTCTGATATTATATTGATTCAATATACCAGCCAGTCTTTCTAAATCTTTATCAATCAACGAAATGTCTAACATCTGCTGTGAATTTCCAGAATTCAATTCATTAACTTGATCCGCAAGATTACGGATTTGTTTTTTTAATTGAATATATCGAAATAGCAGTATTACTAAAAATATTGTTATGATAATTAAAATCCATTCTATGTTAGACATTTTCTCCACCTATTTAAAATCACATTTACAAAATTTTATCCACGAAAGCAATACCAATATACCAGACCATATACATCCTACTAAAATAGCTATCGGTTGAAAAAAGGTTTTCATGCTGACAACGATTCTGATTTGATAAGTAGGTAAAAAACCGATTGGTAATCTCAACATCATTCCATAGCCAAGATATAAGCTAAGACCAAAAATAATAATTGCTGTAACCGAGGTTGCTTTTACAGCATCCTGTAAATAGCAACAAATAAGTATTGCAATTAGAAATATCGCACTATTAAGCAGACAAGAATAAATGACTGCTTTTATAATATTGTAAAAAAACATTCCCACGTCTGCAACACCAAAGCGTCCAAATTCCCTTATGCACCCTGAAACTGGATAGACAAGGGCCATAAGATTAAAAGCAATTAAATACGATATTATTTTACTTGTAAAAATTTGTTTTCTGGAATGTCCAGCACTGACCTCTAAGTTTATTGTTCTCTTAGAAAATTCCTGTCCTAAAATCAATGCAAGTATAGCCGACATGATGATAAGAAGAAACGTAGAATCATACACCATTCCATTAAAAATATCAGCAAGAGAAGAAGCAATTTCTTCTGTCGGTCCCATGACCTCTGTAACATAAGTATCTGCTGTAAAAAATCCTAAAATAAATATTCCAATCATACCACACCAGTAAATAGAATTATGTAACAACTGATATTTTTCCAGTTTTAATAATTTATCCATAAAAAACACCTCCGGTTATTTCAAGTCTGTATGTAAAAAAGCACTACCTGCAATGAAATATAAAATAAAATTCCATAAAAAATCTACAAACAAGCAAAAGTTTGTCGAATAGACCTTTTGCAATGAAATTAACCTAAGTTGTCCCATTGGTATTATTCTGCTGATTATTTGTGCAGATTCACTGTTCAGCAAAAAAATCATAACAAAAAATAAAACCATTGAAACTGTCAGTGTTTTCCCCATATCACGAAAAATAAAAGCAAAAAACATCGGTAATGCACACAGTGTTATCATGGCAAACAGAGTTAGTAAAACCATAGTATATG
The DNA here is from genome assembly GCF_015668165.1 of Blautia sp. 1001283B150304_161114_C9. NCBI lineage: Bacteria > Bacillati > Bacillota > Clostridia > Lachnospirales > Lachnospiraceae > Blautia > Blautia sp. 1001283B150304_161114_C9. The sequence continues at coordinate 2,100 of NZ_JADPGO010000050.1, forward strand.
TGCTATCATTCCCAAAAAGTTTTTCTCCAATATAAAATTGACTAATAATTCCATGTACAAATAATGGAAATACCAGAATGATAATACAACCTATTTGAGATACAATTAACTTTACTCTAAATATAGAACTTCTTTTATGTCCGGCAGTAATATAAGTATTTAAAGTTCTTCCACTAAAATCACTTCCAATGAACAATGCTATAAACACTATACTCAAAAAATAGAGTAACGGAATATTGTATAATGATGCCATAATTAAGTTTGAAGAGCGTTCTTTACTATCTAACAGCAATATGCTACTTAAAAGGAGATTGAATATTCCAATTCCCCAAAAATACCAACTGTGAAACAACTTATATAACTCAGTTTTTAGGAGATTTGACATCTTTTGTTCCTCCTATTTTGCTCAAAAAATAGTCCTCCAAAGTATCGCCAGATACAGAAAGTCCTGTTACAAGAATATGCGATTCTGCCAAAGCAGACGCAACTGTCTCTAAATCATTCAAATAATCATACAAACGAATTATGCCATCTGGCATTAGTTTAAAGTTATCTGTATGAAGATTCTCTTCCAAAACCAGAACCGTTTTCTGAACATCTGTTGTTTTAATTGCTATATGTCGTTTACACCGTTCATTTAATTCATAATCAGAAATCTCTTCTATAATTTTTCCATGGTCAATCAGAATAAATTCTGATGCTGTTTGATACAATTCTTCTAAGATATGGCTTGAAACCAAAATGGTCATACCATATTCTTTATTCAAAATTTTTAATAAATTTCTGATTTCTACAATTCCAGCAGGGTCAAGACCATTGATAGGCTCGTCTAAAATCAATAGTTCTGGTGTATTTAAAAGTGCAATCGCTATCCCCAATCGTTGACGCATACCTAATGAAAAATTGCGGACACTCTTTTTACCTGTATCTTGCAATCCAACCATATCTAATGTCCTTTTAATAACTGATTTATCTGGTATGCCTCGTTGAATACGCTGTACTTCCATATTTTGATAGGCAGTCATTGACGGGAATAGAGCAGGCGTTTCAATCATACTTCCAATTCGTTTACGCTGTTTCTGCAATTCTTCTGTTCCAGAATTTCCCCATAAAGAAAGTGTACCACTTGTTGGAAACGCAAGCCCTGTGACTAATCTTAAAAAAGTAGTCTTACCTGCTCCGTTTTGACCAATAAATCCATAAATTTTTCCTTTTTTTATTTGTAAATTTATGTGGTCTAATGCTAATGTTTGTTTATATTCTTTGGTTAAAGACTTTGCTTCTAAAATAATTGAACTCATATCCCAAACCTCCTTTACTTAAACCAGTATAACGGGCAATTTTAAAGAATTTCTTAAATCGTAATGAGAAAAGTTAAAAAAATAATAAAGCTAAGGAACGTTTAATCCTTAGCTTTATGTAGGCGGTAGCCAATGCCCCAAACAGTATCAATAAATTCTGTATCAGAGCATATCGCTTTTAATTTATTGCGTAAATTACTGATATGAACATTAAGTGTATTATCTTCAGCAATATATTCTGTATCCCAAACACTTTGAAAAAGATTCGATTTTGAAAATACTTTATCTGGATATTTCATCAACAATTCTAAAATGCCAAATTCTTTAGCGGTTAAGGATAATTCTATTCCATTCAAAAATGCTGTATTTTTCTCTAGGTCTAAAGTCAGATTGTTATGTTGCAAACATTCTGTCTGGCTATTTTGAAATTGTACTCTTCGCAGATTACTTTCAATTCTGGCAAGCACTTCTTCCATATCAAAAGGTTTTGTGATATAATCGTCTGCTCCCAGACGAAGCAAGTCGATTTTATTTTGTGTAGTTTCTTTCGCTGAAATAATAATAACAGGTATCGTAAATTTCTTGCGTACATCAGATAAAATAATATCACCACTCCGATAAGGAAGCATAATATCAAGTATAATCAAATCAATTTTTTCTTTATTCAAAAAATCCAGAACATGAAGTCCATCATATTGGCAATGCACAGCATATCCTTTTTCTTTTAGAAAATCAGCCAATAACGCATTTATTTCTAAATCATCTTCAATAATCAATATTTTATTCATTAGCCTACCTCATTCCTGCAATGCTACTTTCCCATTATATATTTAAGGTTGTATTTCCTCAATACCATTGCAACCAATTATATGAGAGGGATTCTTATTTTGTCAATCTAATTGTAAGCAGAATAGTATAGATTGGATAAACAATTACCATACTATTCTGCTGTAACATTTATTCTACAATCTTCCAGTTATCGTCTTTATGAAGCACAAGCCCATACTGTGAGATTTGCGTCATTTTCGACTTGTTATCCAGATACTTTACGGACACGCTGACTTTGAGGTTGTCGCCGTCTTTGGTAAAGACAGGGTTTACCAGTTCCGAAAATACATAGTCGCCGGATACAGGAGCAATCACACCGTCTTTGACATAGTAGGCAAGTTCCTTTTCCGTAGCTGTCGGATAGAGCTTAAAGAATGTTTCCAAGAAAGCGGTAGCGTCCTTAACTGTGTCGGAACACTTCATGTATTTAACTGTTATCTGCACCAGGATGAAGCTACACCGCATCTGCATATTGATTTTGTTCCTTATGTAACTGGCTGGAAAGGGAAAGGAATGGATACCAGGATTTCCCTGAAGCAGGCATTAAAAAGTCTGGGATTTCAAGGCGGGAACAAACACGATACAGAGTTGAATCAGTGGATCAACCATGAAAAAGAATTGCTTGCAGAGATTGCACGACAGCATAGAATTGAATGGGAGCAGAAAGGGACACATGAGGAACATCTGGATGTTTATAATTTTAAGAAGAAAGAATGTAGAAAGGAAGTACAGGCACTGGAACAGGAGAAAGAATATCTCACTGCTGAGAATGAAGGACTAACTGCACAGATTGCGGAAGTAAGAGCAGATATCCAGCTTTTAAAAGATGATAAGGAGCAGGCCGTTCAAGATAAAGAGGCAGCTGAGAAACGTGCGGAAAAAGCTGAGAAAGATCTGCACAGTCTGGAAGAACGCAGAGAACGGTTACAGCCTGTTATGGATAATGTCAGTAAGGAAATAAAGGAATATGGGGCAGTGAAAACCTTACTTCCGGAAGCAGGGACATTAGAACGTGCAACAACTTACCGGGATAAAAAGATAAAACCACTGTTTACCCAGATGAAAAATAAAATTGCGGCAATGGCAGCCCTGGTCAAAGAACTTACCAAAGAAGTAGAAAAATGGAAACAAAAATATCAGGAAACAAAGCAGGCATATAACCGAATGCAGAGAAAGTTAGATACAATGCGTGAAGAAAAAGAGCAGTTATCTGAGGAAAAGCAACAATTGCAGGGCGTTTCCGACAGATATGACCGGGTAGTGCGTGTTCTTGGAGAAAATGTTGTAGAGGATGCGGTACAGAAAGATATACAGGAGCAGAAAGCATTAGAAGAAAAACGGCAAGTGGAGCAAATGCCCAAAGGAAGTATTCACGAAAGATTGGCTTGGGGTGCCAGAAAAAGTGAGATGGAGAACCAGCAACGTAAGAAAAATAAAACAAAGAACAGAGGAATGGAGAGATGAGACGATGAAAAAGCATATTTATGAAGAAAGTAATAAATTGAGCTACACAATGCATGGAGATTATTATCTGCCGGATCTGGTAGTGGATGAGGAAGAACCGACATATGGTAAATACGGAATGTTGCGAAAACAGTTTCTGAAAGTGCATAGACCGGCACGATATCAGTATTTATTGATGACGGGAGAACTGACGGCACACTTGAATCGAGTTGATCAGGAAGCCAGAGAACAGGTGAAAATTATGCTGAAGCAGATGGCGGAAAAACAGGGTGTGACGGAACAAATGAAAATGCAGGATCAGATGAAATGGGTTGGTTTAATGAATAGCATCAAAGCCTGTGCAGAAGAAATTGTGTTGAAAGAGAGGGTATATATGTGAGTAGAAAGGGTGATCGAAAGGCTGCTCTTTACAAAGATGAAAATAAAAATTGCTGAAAAGGCATGAGTGTTGTAGTGTAAAACTCTTTTGACATTGTGTTTTCCGTTAAGTAAAATATCTTTGATAGACAGATAATGAAAAAATGATTATTCTTGGCTCAGATCAAGAGAACAAATTACTTGCGAAGGGAGGAAATTATATGGAGCTGAGTATACAGATAAAAAAATACCGAACAGAGCTTCATCTATCACAGGAGGAATTGGCAGAAAAGGTATATGTAACAAGACAGACAATTTCTAATTGGGAAAACGAAAAGAGTTATCCTGATATTCATAGCTTGTTACTTCTTAGTTCATTGTTTAATGTATCTCTCGATCAATTAATTAAAGGAGATATAGAGAAAATGAAAGAAATTATTAGCGAGCAAGAAATTAAAAAGTTTAATTATTATGGTTCCATCTATACAGTTCATTTGGCCGTGTTGATTATATCGGCAGTACCTTTGTTTATGTGGCTCGGAAGGTATGCGTATATTCCGTTTGGGATTTTATTTATTATTACAATGTACTGGGCGTTAAAGGTTGAAAAACTAAAAAAGAAAAATGATATACAAACCTATAAGGAAATTGTTGCATTTACGGAGGGAAAAAAATTGGATGAACTTCATAAGGCAGTTGAAGTGGGAAAACGTCCTTATCAAAATATATTAAAGGTTATTATCAGTGCGGGTGTTACAGCGATGATTTGCTTCTTAATTGGAGTACTGATGCACGTATTCTTGAATTAATTAAATTTAAGGATATTTTGATTTGTAGAATTATAAAATAGAGCATTTTTCTCGCAGATTTTAACCGGTAGTTAAGAAATCGAAGCCATAATTAAACGAAGGCTCAATTGTAAACACATATTAGAAATACTATAATGAGAATATAAACAGGAGGTAGGAACAATGCAAATTGGTGAGAAGATAAAAAACTATCGGAAAACTGCGGGATTAACACAAGAACAGGTGGCGGATTATTTGGACGTTTCTACTCCTGCGGTAAATAAATGGGAAAAAGGAAACACATATCCAGATATATCATTACTTCCGGCAATTGCTCGATTATTAAAAATTGATATGAATGAATTATTTTCATTTCGTGAAGAATTGACAGAAAAAGAGATTGGACAATTTGTGAATGAGCTTTCGGAAGTTTCATTGGATAGCTTTATAAAAGCCTTTGAGATGGGAAAAAATAAAATAAAGGAATATCCTCATTGTGATTCGTTGATTTATTCAATTGCTACTGTTTTAAATGCGGCGCTAACTTTATCCGATATCGATGATGAGAAAAAGTTGGAATGTAATAATGTGATTGTTGAATGGCTGGAACGAACTGCTGAAAGTCCGGATGAAAAGGTAAGGATTTCCAGTATTTTTATGCTTGCGGCGAAATATATACAAATGGAAAAATATAAAGAAGCAAATATCTTTTTGGATAAAATTCCAGATACTGTGATAGATGCCACAATTATGAAAACGAATGTATTAGCACACCAGGAAGGGACAGATGTTGCAGCGTTCTTTTTAGAGGGAAAACTGATGCAGACAGTTACGAATATACAAAGCTATCTGTATAAGTTGATAGAAATGGAAGAAGAAACTGGAAATCATTGTAAAGCAGAGGAGATTGCCGAAATCACAGAACATATGGTGTCGTTGTTTGGTCTGTGGGATTACGGTAAAGTAGTACCACATCTATTGATTGCCGGGTATCGAAAGGATGTAGAAAAATGTATTCAGTTGATAAAAGAAGTGTTGATGGAGTCACAGAAGCCATGGAAGATGGTGGAATCACCTTTATATTACAGATATGCGGATACAGTACAGGGAAAATCTTTTTCAGGAGTCGGAAATAATTTTGTTCGCGCATTAGCTACAGAAATTGAAAATAAAGAAGAGTATGAATTTTTGAAAGGGAATAAAGAACTGGAGGCGATTTTTGCTCAATATTTGAAATAGATTGTGATAAAAATATATAGAAATGATAAAATAAAAGCTGTAAAAATCTACGTTGAATTTTACAGCTTTTTGTGTATAATAGAAGTAGCAGAAACAATTTAAATCAAAGGAAGGAGCTGAAAGAATATGGCAAATATTTTACCAGTATCTGATTTGAGAAATTATAATGAAGTCCTGAAAAACTGTCATAAAGGAGAACCAGTATATCTGACCAAGAATGGCAGAGGACGTTTCGTTGTCATGGATATTGAAGATTATGAGCGTGACCGAGCAGAGAAAAAGCTTCTGATGAAGCTGCAGGAAGCTGAAGAAGCAGTGAAAGACGGAGAAGGCTGGCTGGATTTGGATGAATTGAAAGCACTTGTGGGTGAATAAGATGTTAAAACTGCGGATCAATCCGATTGTTGCAAAGGATTTGAAAAATATCCGAGATTACATTGCTGAGGATAATGAAGAATATGCTGCAAAGACGATAAAAGAGATTTATGGTAAATTCGAAAATCTTCAGATGTTTCCGGGAATGGGGTCGGATTTATCCAAACGGGTCAGCTTTCGGACAGATTATAAATATGCGATATGGGAAGATTATGTAATTATCTATAAGGTCGGTAACGAATATGTAGAGATTTATCGTGTAGTTAACCGATATCAGGATATCACGAGAATCTTTAGTTAAATAATTGAGAATGTCAACTAATGAAGAAATAGGAAAAGTGAAATGGAAAATTCATATATTGTATTGGGAAATGGTTTTTCCATTGCAAAAATGGTCAAACTGGCAGCGCCTCCCGTAATCATCAGGGGTAACTTTCATCTTCTCACCCCCTTTCCGTGGGGAGTGAGCAGGATGATCCTGTCCGTTGTCAGGGGCCTATGCTGGCCCTGGTCTGCTGACAGCCTCCTTTTCCATCTGATTTTTTGCCGGAAATGACAATCCGCGAAAATCGACAAAAATCGCCCGGCAGGTCGTAAACCTACCGGGCGACGATTTGAAGCGTTTTGTTGTTTTCTTACATGGTATAGTTCATACTCATAGCCGGAATATTCCCGTGGCGGGGCAAGGCTTTTTTTAAGCGGTAGAAGTGGATTAGATTATAATGATAGTAAAACAGCATGGCGGCGTCCTCCCGTGGGCCGCCATGCCTTTAACTGCTGGGAATGACAGAAAGAAAGCAGCGGCCTTGATTTCTCAAAACCGCCACCAGTGAATATAAATTAAGCGTGAAAATGGGTCTGCCCAGCAGCGTTTTTTTCTTTTCTGCCGCTGGGCAGATGTTTTTTCTTTAGATACATGATAAGAGGAATTTTTGAAGATTCCATAAAGATTTGAAAAATGGACGGACATAAAAGACGTCCATTACACTATCGGAAAATCAGCAAGGAAGTTTCATAGTAACCTTTGCGCCGCCGGTTTCTTTTGAATTTTCTAAAATAAGCTGACCATTATGTTGTTCCATAATCGAATTTGTAATATATAGACCCATACCAAAGTGTAACTTTGAATTGCGGCTTTGATCGCCCATATAGAACCGTTCCTGTGCGTGGCATAATGCCTCTTTAGAAAACCCCGTTCCCTCGTCTGTGACTGAAATTTCCACGAAACCGTTGTTACTCTGAACATCCACATAAAGCGTTCCGCCTTGCGGGGAGTAGTCCAGCCCATTACTGATAACATTCATAATAGCACGTTCTATCAGCACCCTATCAAATTTCAGCATTTGAGGGAGTGAAACAGTATTCATTTGCAGCCGGATTTCTTTTGTCCGGCATAGTGATTCTATATAACTGAACAAGTGCTGCATGAACGCTGGCAAGTCTATACTTTCAATATGGAGCTGATAACCAACCGCCGCCCGTGATATATCAATCAGGGTTTGAATATATGACTGCATCTGGCCGGAGCTTTCCACGACGTAACCAGCGTATAATCGTTGCTCATCATCAAGATTTGTTTCTGTGAGTAAATCAGCATTTCCTTGAATAACCGTCAGAGGCGTTTTCAAATCATGGGCAAGCGCGGCGATTTGCTCTTTCTGTGTCTGTTCGGTTTTCCATTGCCGTTCTAACGAAATTTTCAGATTATCTTTCATATCTGAAAAAGATGCAAGGACATCTTCAAACTCTTTGATTTTGGCGTGTCCTACTTCAAAATCAAGGTTTTGCTTTGAAACCTCCGCAGTTGCTTCAAAAAGCGGGGTCAGTTGTGTACGCAGGTTCTTAGCAAATCTGGCGGTCAGTATGATAATGACCAGCAGCGAATTTACAGCCATCAGGATAAACGCAAGCGTGTCAGGAGATGGAAAATATTCCGGTAGCCATGACACTGTAAATTGAGAACCAATATAATACCTTAAAACGCAAAATTCGTTTTCCCGGACAACAAGTGCAAACTGCCTCCCCGTAGCATATTCAATATATTCTCCCTTTGCGTACAGCAGGGCAATTTCTTTTTCATCATCGTCCATATTGCTGTAAAGCTCATTAAAGTTCTTGTCCAGAATTAAGTAGCCGCATCCCTGTGGAATCACAACCTTTGTAATATCCGGGGCAATCGTCAGCGTTGGAATGATCTCTTTTACCTGCAATTCACTTAGATTTGCTCTTGTAGCTAATCCAGCATTTACAGCAAGTCCCTCCAAACCAGAAGGGACAATAATTGCCGCTACCAGCATGACAATGAGGGAGATAGCAAACTGGCGAAACAATATTTTCAATGTAGGTTTCTTTTTCACTCCCATTTATATCCTATCCCCCATAGGGTGCTGATCGGACTTATTTTGAAATGCTCCAATTTCGCACGAATATTTTTTATATGCGTTGAGATCGTAGAGTTATCGCCTATTCCATCAAACCCGAAAACGGCTTCATAGATTTGTTCTTTTGTAAAAACCTGTCCCCGGTTTTTCGCAAGGTATTCACAGATTGAATACTCGCTTTTGGTAAGGGGAACCGGCTGTTCTGAAACATACAGTACCTTTGCGGAAAGGTCAAATCTTATATCAGGCTCAAATGAAAGTGTGCTGTGATGCTCCCTTTTTTCTCTGCGTAAATGTGCCGCGACACGGGCGCGAAGCTCCTGAATACGAAAAGGTTTCGTAATATAATCATCCGCACCGATGCCCAATCCAAACAATATATCTTCCTCTAATGTCTTTGCGGTCAGAAAGAGAATCGGGCAGTCTACCATATTCCTGATCTGTTTGCAAAACTCAAACCCGTCTGTGCCAGGCATCATCACATCCAAAAGAATGAGGTCATAGAAATGCAGCTTTTTGATGTCTACATCATCCGCATTTTGACAGACTGTTATCAAATATCCATCTTTCCTCAAACTGTTCTTAATCAATTCCAAGATAGAAACTTCATCGTCAACTACAAGTAAGTGGGTCAAAAAATCACCTCCCGCCCCATTATACCACATTGTCGAGGTTACTCATCATTATTTTTAATGTCAGCTTTCCGATATTCATTGTTGATATTTACAGCTACGGCATTGCTTATATCCACATCCACAATACTGTAAACGTAGCCGAAACTGAAATCTTCCCCCGCCACATTTTTGAAGCGTTTCGATACCTGCCCGATTTCTTCTTGCAGTTCTGACATTTCAAGACATTCATCCGTTATGGTATATGTCAGGCCGTTATATGAAATTTCATCATAGTTTGCGGCGTTCAGCTCATAATACGGCAGAGATTCATTTAACGCCTTATTTTTATCGGCGGTATCGCGGAGCGCACCGCAGGCCGATAAGCATATAAGACTTACAAGCACAATTACCACGGCAAACAGGCACTTTTTATTCACTGTTTTTACCTCCCTCCCAACCATGAAACCAAACCAAACTGGCAATCAGCAGACAAACAGTGCAGCATACAGAAATAATCATACCGCTGAAAAAATCGGTTTTTACCTGTGCATACAGTTGGGGGCTATCCCATGCAAGCACAGTGTAATCCATAGCACGAACGCCCCAGGCCCAGGGAATATATTTCCATGTAGCGTCACCAAGCCCTGTTATCATAAGGGCAGCTATTAAACTCCCTGCAATTCCCAATCCCATAGATGCACCTTTTCCGAAGCTCATTCCCACAAACAAATGAATCAGGTAAATGGGAAGCATGGTAATCAACAATAGAATCCCTGCTTTCAGGTAAAGGCTTGCCGGAGCATCCCTATATAGTGCAGCGAATGTTCCTAACGCTAAAAATGTTGCGCCAAAAGCACAGATCATCAGAAAACCAAGTTTACCAATATACGTTGCCATGCGAGATGGGATTGTTCCCAACAAAAGCTGATAATGCCCGGCCTGATTTTCGATCTGAACAACCAGGCCCACAATAATGCCGATCAGAAACGGGAACGCAACGGCCAGCACTTCCAGATAGGCACTGATTTTGGTTGCCAGTTCCCATCTGGATATATGATAGTAACCCGCAAAAATCGCCGCACATATAATCGGAATCATGCTGTGCATATAGAGCAAAATGCTATGTTTACACTTCTGATATTCTGCTTTCCAGCAGCGAACCACAGATACCATAGTTACCCCACCTCCTTTTTCTCAAACCATCTTGCAGTTAAAAATGACAGCGCCGCAAACCAGGCCAGCGAAATGACCAATACAAGTATAATCATCCAAAATGCCATTGCCGTACTCTGATCTGCAACCGGCTCACCATTAGGCAAAATACCTAACACGGAAATCATAAGATGCGGCACCCAGCTATACGGGCAGATCATCCACAAAGAGGTTGTAGCCGTGAAAATCCCTAAAACGCTTCCAAGTCCGGCATTAAGAATAACCGTGACAAAGATACCAACTTTTTTTGATAACCATAAGCACAGCGGAACTTCCCATAGGCTTGCAATGACAATACAAGCTGTTCCGGCCGCAGCCTGCCAAATTCCGATTGAGATTTCACCTGTTTTAAGAAATTTAATAACTGTTATATTTTATTATTAAATTCTTCGCAACCCCTTGAAAACACTGGATTTGTCGCAGGTGAGCTTTCCCTTATTATTTCCCTTGTGTTATATCGTCCCATCAGTGT
>NZ_JADPGO010000051.1:0-12203 GCF_015668165.1 Blautia sp. 1001283B150304_161114_C9
ATGTTACTGTTCACTCCGTTCACAGTAACGTAGCCAAAATTCATTCCAGATTGCCTGCGGCAATGGAATTTTGGCTTGTATGTCTCGGGATTTTGGCATATTCATGCCAAAACACCTCGCGGGATAGTGGTGCATGAACAGTATCTTTATTATAACATTCTTCATTATACTTCAAATACAAGATCTCCATAAGATGGCATCGGCCACATTTCCTTATCTACGATCATTTCCAGTTCATCCACCGGCTCACGTAAAGCTTCCATTGCAGGAACCACCTTTTCTCTGCAGAATACGGCTCTGTCCCGTCCCTCTGCATATTCCTGGGTCTTCTCAACCAGTTTGCTCAGCTTACTCATGGCACTGTTCGCAGCCTTTAAGAGTTTTGATGCTTTCTTGAGCAGATCAAGCTGTACACTTACATCGATCAGTCCTTCGCCCGCTGTCTTCACTGTATTGATAGATTCGCCAAGAACAGTGGTATATCTGATAACTGCCGGGATGATCTGTTTGGTTGCCATGTCGATCATTGTCTTTGCTTCAATATTGATTGCTTTAGAGTAAATCTCATATTTAATCTCTGCACGTGATTCAAGCTCGGCTCTTGAGAATACATCAAAAGATTCAAAGAGTTTCACTGCCTTCTCTGTAGTAAGTGCAGGGATTGCATCCACCATGCTCGGAAGGATCGGAAGTCCGCGGCGTTTAGCTTCTTTCTCCCATTCCGGCGCATAGCCGTTTCCATTAAATACAATCTTCTGATGATCTGTGGCATATTCTTTGATCAGGTCATGTACCGCCAGCTCGAAATCAGGAGCTTTTTCCAGGCGGTCACATACTTCCTTAAATACTTCTGCCGTGATCGTATTCAGGACTACGTTACATGCGGAAATAGAATCTCTTGAGCCCACCATACGGAATTCAAATTTATTTCCTGTGAAAGCAAAAGGTGAAGTACGGTTACGATCTGTGGCATCCTTCATGAAATCAGGCAGAGTCTTAACACCTGTTTCCAGCTTACTTCCCTTTTTACTGTGAGTTGCTGTTCCTGTGCTGACCAGCTGTTCCAGAACATCCTCCAGCTGCTCTCCAAGAAATACGGAAATCACTGCCGGCGGTGCCTCATGGCCGCCAAGTCTCTGGTCATTTCCCACATCTGCCGCAGATTCACGCAGAAGATCTGCATGTTCATCTACTGCTTTCAGGATACAGGTGAGGACCAGAAGGAACTGAATATTTTCATGAGGTGTTTTGCCCGGATCCAGAAGATTGATTCCGTCATCTGTGGTAAGAGACCAGTTGTTATGCTTACCGGAGCCATTCACACCTGCAAATGGTTTCTCATGAAGGACACAGCGCATTCCATGGCGGCTGGCAACCTTTTTAAGAATACGCATCATCATCTGGTTCTGGTCTGCTGCGATATTGACCGGTGCATAAATCGGTGCAAGCTCATGCTGTGCAGGGGCAACCTCATTATGCTGTGTCTTTGCAGGAATTCCAAGCTTCCAACATTCTTCATTTACCTCTTTCATGTATGCGGAAATTCTCTGACGGATACTTCCAAAGTAATGGTCATCCATTTCCTGTCCCTTCGGAGGCATAGCTCCAAAAAGAGTTCTGCCTGTATAGATCAGGTCTTTTCTCTGAAGCCATTTCTCTTTATCGATCAGGAAATATTCCTGCTCTGCTCCTACTGACGGAGTTACTTTCTTAGAAGTTGTATTTCCGAAAAGTCTCAACAGACGGAGTGCCTGGGTGTTGATTGCTTCCATAGAACGAAGAAGTGGTGTCTTCTGGTCAAGTGCTTCTCCCGTATAGGAACAGAATGCAGTAGGAATACAGAGTGTTCCACCTGCTGCATCATGACGGACAAAAGCCGGTGATGTACAGTCCCATGCTGTATATCCTCTCGCCTCAAAAGTTGCTCTTAATCCACCGGACGGGAAAGAAGATGCATCCGGTTCACCTTTGATCAGTTCTTTTCCGGAGAAAGACATCAGGACCTTGCCGTTATCCATCGGAGCTGTGATAAAAGCATCATGTTTCTCTGCTGTCACACCTGTAAGGGGCTGGAACCAGTGGCTGTAATGTGTGGCACCTTTCTCGATGGCCCATTCTTTCATCTCGTGTGCTACTACATCCGCAATTTCCATAGACAGTTCTTTGCCCTCTTCTATGGTTTTTTTCAATTCTTTGTAGATTTTCTTCGGAAGTCGTGCCTGCATGACGGAATCATTAAACACGTCACATCCAAAAGTCTCTACTACATTGATATACTCACCCATTTTATTTCTCCTTTTTATTTATTAACGGGGAAATTCCAATTGATCTGGTTTCCTCATTTTTTGTACTTTTCAGATACAGATTCAGTGCTTCGTGGCAGTTTTCAATCTCTATCTGTGTATGACTGCCGCCGTATTCACCATCCAGAGTCCATGGTACCGGTTCTTCTGAGGTAATGGTCACCCTGGCTGATTTAAAAGAATGGATCAGATCTGTATTGTCCTCTGCTGTCAGCATTGCAGTCATGATCTCCTGCAATTCCAGCGGATTCTTCGGTCTTGTGATCATGGTGACTTCAAAAAGTCCGTCATTCATATCCACGTTCTTGCCTGTAAGGTTCTTAAACCCTCCCACTGAACGGGAATTGGTGATCATTCCAAAGATGAAGTCATCCTCCACAGTTAATTCTTCGGATTCAATTCTCATATGGTATGATTTGATATCAAAAAGGCGTTTCACTCCCTCAAGAAGATAGGCTACATGGCCAAGGATATTCTTGAGATCCTGATCTGTCTGATAGGCTACATCTGTGAAAAGACCGAAAGCTGCTATATATGTAAAGCTCTGGTTATTGAATCTGCCGATGTCACAGTGATAAAGTTTCTCTTCCATGATCATGGAAGCGGCATCTGTCATGCTTTTCGGCATAAAGAGACTGTTTGCAAAGTCGTTGGTGCTTCCTGCCGGAATGTATCCGATGGGAATGGAACTCTTCTTTTCCATTACTCCGGTAACCACCTCATCAAGAGTCCCGTCTCCGCCGCTGCATACGATAAGGTCCACTTTGGATTCGTATTCTTTGGCTTTCTCGTAGGCATCTTTTGGTTTCTGTGTGGAATAGATAATGACTTCATAACCGCCTTTGTTGAAAATATCTACTATATCAAGCAGGTTTGTTTTGATCTTGCCTTTACCTGCCTTGGGATTGAAAACAAAGAGCATTTTTTTGTTCATTTCGAGCAACTCTCCTTTTTTCAGGGTTTAAATGCGTAGTTTTCAGAGTACGCAGATTTCTATTTATATAATATAAGAAAAAAGGGTGGAAAAGTCAATGGGGTTTGGCGGGCAAAAAGTTTAAGGATATCAGCAAATATTTTTGTATGGCAAGTTATATTTAAGCGTGATAGAATGAGAGGGTATTTTATTATAGAAAGGATTTGATTTTTATGATTAAGCTGATTGCTTCAGATATAGATGGAACTTTGGTAAAAGATGGGACTCTGGCTATTGACAGGGAGTATATGGAGGTTATCGGAAGGCTGATTGATAAGGGGATTATGTTTGTGGCATGCTCCGGACGGCAGTACAGAAGTGAGAGGAAGCTGTTTGCCCCTGTCGCAGACAGACTGCTTTATATCTCTGACGGAGGAACTGTTGTACGGACTCCGAAGGAGATTCTGAAAGTGGATACTCTGCCGGACGAAATCTGGAAAGGAATGTGTTCTATGGTAAGAGAGAATATGCCTTCCTGTGATTATTTTATTTCCACACCTGAACGCTGTTTCGCAGAAGACGGAGGCAGCCAGATGTTTCACTGGCTGAGAGATTCTTACGGATATGATATCCATGAAGTTCCGGAAATGTTAAAACTCGAGGGGCAGCAGGTAAACAAATTTGCTGTCTACCACCCCAACGCCTGTGAGGAAATGTGCGCCCCTTTATTCACTCCCACCTGGAAAGACAAAACAGTTATGGCTGCCGCCGGCAAGGAATGGATGGACTGTACTGCCCCAGGTTCCGGCAAAGGTCCTTCCGTTGCTTTCCTGCAGGAATATCTGGGAATTTCACCTGACGAAACCTGCACTTTCGGAGATAACCTCAACGATATTGAAATGCTTCAGAATGCCGGTCTCAGCTACGCAGTCTCCAACTCCCGCCCCGAAGTCCGGGCTGCCGCCAAAAATACCTGCCCGCCCTACTGGGAAAACGGAGTTCTGCAGATTCTGAGGTCTTTCTTATAAAGGATACGGATTGCTTGCAGTATTATATGGAACTGCTATAATAACTTCTCCGCAATTTATTCAGGAGGATTTTCAATTCATACCAATACACAGCGCAGAAACATATTTCATTTCGTGTGCATTTGCAGGAGTCTTAGAACTTCTTAGCTGATAAAAATATGCGTTATAAGAAAAATGACCCACTGTCTGAGCCGCAGCATGCGGCGAGTTTGGGTCATTTTTCTTATGTTTTTAGCATATTTTTAGCAGCTTAGAAGTTCTTAGGCTCCGAAACCGCACACGAAATGAAATATGTTTCTGCGCGTCCCTTTTTTTATTCCTAAGCTTCCATTACAGCATCTTTCATAGATTTCACATACTCTTTCACATAGGGCACACAATCCCTGCCATACTGTGCACACAACTTCACAATTGCAGATCCTACAATCGCTCCATCAGACTGTGCTGCCATCTTCTTTGCCTGCTCAGGTGTGGAGATTCCAAAACCTACTGCACAAGGAATATCTTTCGCAACTTTTACCAATTTCACCATTGCACCGATATCTGTAGTAATATTAGTTCTTGTTCCTGTAACACCAAGAGAAGAAACACAATACACAAACCCTTCCGCATCCTTCGCAATCTGTGCGACCCTCTCATGAGAAGTCGGCGCGATCAGAGAGATCAGATCAATACCGTATTTCTTACATACACTGTCAAACTCTTCTTTTTCCTCAAATGGCACATCCGGCAGAATCAAACCATCCATTCCGATTTCTGCAGCTGTTTTAATAAACCGCTCCGTTCCGTAAGAAAATACCACGTTTGCATAAGTCATAAACACCATAGGAACAGAACTGTTCTTTCTGATCTTTACCACCATGTCAAATACCTTGTCTGTAGTCACACCACCGGAAAGTGCTCTCACATTTGCTCTCTGGATCACCGGTCCCTCTGCTGTAGGATCAGAAAACGGAATCCCAAGCTCGATCAGGTCTGCACCAGCTTCCTCCATTGCATAGACAAGCTGCTCTGTCACTTCCAGAGACGGATCTCCACAGGTAATAAACGGGATAAATGCCTTTCCTTTTTCAAATGCTTCTGTAATTCTCTTATTCATGGATATCCTCCCCTCTGTAACGCGCGATTGCTGCGCAGTCCTTATCTCCACGTCCGGAAATTGTAATGACCACGATCTGGTCTTTTCTCATCTGTGGAACAATTTTCCTTGCGTAAGCGACTGCATGAGCACTTTCGATGGCAGGAATGATTCCCTCTGTTCTGGAAAGATACTCAAATGCTTCTACTGCTTCTTCATCTGTGACAGGTACATATTCTGCACGTCCTGTATCATAGAGATGTGCGTGCTCCGGTCCGATTCCCGGATAGTCCAGACCTGCGGAAATGGAATATACAGGTGCGATCTGACCATATTCATCCTGGCAGAAATAAGATTTCATTCCATGGAAGATTCCCAGTTTGCCGGTTGCAATGGTAGCTGCTGTCTCTGCCGTATTTACGCCACGTCCTGCTGCCTCACATCCGATCAGACGGACATCTTTGTCATTGATAAAATTGTAGAATGTTCCGATCGCATTGGATCCGCCACCTACACATGCAAGAACTGCATCCGGAAGTCTGCCCTCTTTTTCAAGGATCTGCTCTTTGATTTCTTTGGAGATCACTGCCTGAAAATCGCGAACAATTGTAGGAAACGGATGAGGTCCCATTACAGAACCAAGTACATAATGTGTATCGGAAATACGGTTTGTCCACTCTCTCATTGTCTCGGAAACAGCATCCTTCAGTGTTGCAGTACCGGAAGTAACTGCATTGACCTTTGCACCCAGAAGACGCATTCTGTATACATTTAATGCCTGACGTTCTGTGTCTTCTTTTCCCATGAAGATTTCACATTCCATACCCATAAGAGCTGCTGCTGTTGCTGTTGCCACACCATGCTGACCTGCGCCTGTTTCTGCAATGACACGGGTCTTGCCCATTTTTTTTGCAAGAAGTACCTGACCAAGTACATTGTTGATTTTGTGAGCACCTGTATGGTTTAAGTCTTCTCTCTTTAAGTATACTTTTGCTCCACCCAGATCTTCTGTCATGTGGGATGCAAAGTAGAGACGGGATGGTCTTCCTGCATATTCATTCAGAAGCTCTGTAAGCTCTGCGTTAAACTCCGGGTCATCTTTATAATGGTTGTAGGCTTCCTCCAATTCGATGACAGCATTCATCAGTGTTTCCGGAATGTACTGTCCTCCATGGATGCCGAATCTTCCTTTTGACATCTGTATATGTCCTCCTTTTATGTATGTAATCCCTGGCCTGTTAGATGGTCGGTCAGAGTATTCTATGTTCTTTCTGAATTAGTCAAGCGGATATTCGCAATCCGCTTCGCTACTTGCTCATAACCGAATAACTGCTCCGCAGTTTATCAGAAGGAGCTTGCACTCCTCCTGATACAAGCAAGTCCCCACCCACTGCTTATTGCTTTTCGCAATTGAAGCAGGTGACTTACTTGATTCGGTTATCTTATTTCATATGCACCAGTTGAACTGCCTTCAAAATCTTATCTCTGTCTTTCATTCCATCCGTCTCCACACTGCTGCTCAGATCTACTGCATAGGGATGAATAGTCCGGACGGCTGTTTCCAGATTATCTGCACCCAGTCCTCCTGCCAGGAAAAACGGTCTGTCTATCTCCGGGATCAGTGACCAGTCAAAGGTCTGTCCGGTTCCACCGCCACCCTGATCAAGCAGTATATAATCTGCCGGACTTTTCAGGGCATTTTCAATATCCTGAGCCGTTTTTACGGAAAAGGCCTTTATAACCTGATGACCTGTATTCTTTTGGATTCTCCGTATATATGCCTCATCTTCCTGTCCATGAAGCTGTGCAATATGGATAGTTCCGTCAAGAAGCAGTTCCTCCACACGCTCAGGTGCTGCATTTACAAAAACACCTACAGGGATAATGTCCGGATTAAGTTTTGCAGTAAGTTCTCTCACCAATGCACCTGTAACATTTCTGCTGCTCTTCGGAAATTCTATGATAAATCCGCAGTAATCAGGTTTTGCTTCATTTACATAGGTAATGTCTTCCGGGCCTTTCAGACCACAGATTTTGATTTTGATTCTTTGCTGTTGTTCTCTGGTCATGTTCTATCCTCCCAGATGATATCTGATCTCTCAGCGTAACGGGTTGCCATTCAGTCTTTCCAGTGCTGCTTTCTTGTCCGGGCTTCTCATCAGTGTTTCCCCGATCAGTACCGCATCCACTTTATTCTCATAAAGAAGCCGGATATCCTCCGGGGTGCGGATTCCGCTCTCGGAAACAAAAACCACATTGTCCGGTGCCATTTTTCTCAGGCGGATGCTGTTGTTCATATCTACCTGAAAGGTTCTCAGATCCCGGTTATTGACTCCCACGATCTCTGCCCCGAGATTTAAGGCCCTGTCCACTTCGTACTCATCGTGTGCTTCTACCAGCGCATCCAGTCCCAGCTCTTTTGCAAGCTGTCTGTATGCTCTTAATTCTCCGTCATCCAGGATGGCGCAGATAAGCAATACCGCGGAAGCACCAAGGGATTTCGCCTGATAGATCATATATTCATCTACTGTAAAATCCTTGCGGAGTACAGGTATCTGTACAGCGGCTGCGATTTCTCTCAGATACCGGTCTGCTCCCTGGAAATAAAAAGGTTCTGTGAGACAGGAGATTGCACTTGCATCTGCCTGTTCATATTCCTTTGCAATTGCCAGATATGGAAAATCCGGTGCGATCAGTCCCTTTGAGGGGGAGGCTTTCTTTACCTCGCAGATATAGGACATACCGTCTTTTTGTAATGCCTGGAGAAATGTAATTCTCTTCCCTGCATTTTTATTTACTTCCTGAATCCGGTTCTCCAGCTCTGAAACAGAAATACAGGTCTTTTCTTTTGCAATTCTTTCTCTTGTTCTGGCTGCTATTTCTTCTAATATATTCTTCATAATCTCTATGATTTTTCTGTAACTGTTCTGTATATCCACAGTCAGCAGATTACCGGACAGTTACAGATTTCCTTTACATTAGTAATTTGGGGTTGCTTTTTATTTATTTGTCTCTTCTACAAATTCTTCCAGTTTTTTCAGTGCTGCACCGCTGTCGATGAGGGATTCTGCCAGCTTCACTCCTTCTTCTATAGAAGCGGCTTTTCCTGCAATATAGAGTGCTGCACCTGCATTTAAACATACTGCCTGACGCTTCGGACCTTTTTCCTCACCTTTCAGGATTGCTTTTGTGATCTCTGCATTTTCTGCAGGTGTACCACCTGTCAGGGCACCCTTCTCACATCTCTCATATCCAAACTGTTCCGGTGTGATCTCATAGGAAGTAAATTTGCCATCCCTGATCTCACATACAGAAGTAGGTGCGCACATGGAAATCTCATCCAGACTGTCCTGTCCGTAGACAACCATTCCTCTGTTAACGCCCAGATTTGCCATAACCTGTGCCAGTGGCTCCACCAGTGACTGATCGTAAACTCCCATCAGTTCCATGTTTGCACCTGCCGGATTACTTAACGGTCCAAGAATGTTAAATACAGTACGGATTCCTAGCTCTTTACGGATCGGTGCCACATATTTCATTGCAATGTGATAATTCTGCGCAAACAGGAAGCAGATGTTGATCTTTTTCAGGATCTCTGCACTGCGTTCCGGCGTCAGTGTAATCTTCACTCCCAGTGCTTCCAGAACATCTGCTGCACCGGATTTGGAGGATGCTGCCCTGTTTCCATGTTTTGCAACCGGAACACCGCCTGCTGCGATCACCAGAGAAGAAGTAGTGGAAATATTGAAGGAATTGGAACCGTCTCCGCCGGTACCCACGATTTCAAGCACATCCAGGTTGTGGAGAAGTTTGATACAGTGAGCTCTCATACCTGCTGCGGAAGCTGTGATCTCATCAATTGTCTCTCCTTTTAAAGCTAATGCAGTAAGATAAGCAGACATCTGTACAGGTGTTGCCTGACCGCTCATAATCTCGTCCATTACAGCTTCTGCTTCCGCATAAGCTAAATCCTGTTTCTTTGATAATTTAATAATGGCTTCCTTAATCATTTCTCACTACCTCCATAAAGTTCTCTATCATCACTCTACCGTCCGGTGTCATTACCGATTCAGGATGAAACTGTACTCCGAACACAGGATATTTTGTATGTTCCACTGCCATGACCTCTCCGTCCTCTGACTCTGCTGTCACCTTAAGTTCTGCAGGCAGGGTATCCTTTAACGCTGCCAGAGAATGATATCTGGCTGCTGCAAAGGTATCCGGCAGGCCCTTGAAAAGCTGACTTTCTCCTGTTTTATACATCAATTTTTTCTTTCCATGCATCAGCTCTTTTGCATAGGAAACTGTTCCTCCAAAGGCTTCGCAGATGGACTGATGTCCCAGGCACACACCCAGGATGGGGATTTTTCCTGCAAATTCTTTAATCACCGGAATACAGATACCTGCATCCTCCGGCCTTCCCGGACCAGGGGATAAAATGATGGCTTCCGGTTTCATCTCTGCGATTTCTTCCAGTGTACACTCATCGTTTCTCACTACTTTAATGTCCGGTTCCACTGCACCGATGAGCTGATATAAGTTATAGGAAAAGCTGTCATAATTATCGATCAGTAATATCATTCTAATCCCTCCTGTGCCTGTTCAATTGCCTGTACCACTGCTCTTGCCTTGTTGCAGCATTCCTGAAATTCCTTTTCCGGTACACTGTCTGCCACGATTCCGGCACCTGAACGGATACAGATTTCTCCGTTTTTCTTGTAAACCAGGCGGATGGCAATACAGGTATCCAGATTTCCTGCAAAATCCAGATATCCGATGGCGCCTCCGTAAATGCCTCGTTTGCTCTGTTCCAGTTCCTCGATGATCTGGCAGGCTCTGAATTTGGGTGCTCCGGAAAGGGTTCCTGCCGGAAGGATTGCGTCTACTGCATCCACAGCGTCTTTATCATCCCGGATAATTCCTGTTACTGTGGAGCCCAGATGCATTACATGGGAAAAACGTTCTACGCAGAGATACTTTTCTACTTTTACAGTTCCGATCTTGCTGATCTTTCCGATATCGTTTCTTCCCAGGTCTACCAGCATATTGTGTTCTGCCAGCTCTTTCTCATCTTTCAGAAGTCCCTCTTCAAGTTCTTTATCCTCTTCTCTTGTCTTTCCTCTTGGTCTGGTTCCTGCCAGAGGGAAGGTACTTAAGGTGCCATTTTCCAGCTTCGCAAGGGTTTCCGGGGAAGCACCTGCCAGTTCAATGTCATCACTGGAGAAATAAAACATATACGGAGAAGGATTAGATGCCCGAAGAACCCGGTAAGTATCAAACAGACTTCCTGTTGCTTTCGCACGCATGGGATTGGAAAGTACCACCTGGAAAATATCACCTTCTCTGATGTAATGTTTGGCTTTCTCCACCATCTCTGCATATTTTTCTTTCGGAAATTTCGGCTGTATTTCTGACTGAAGTCTCAGCGGTTCAAATTCCATATGCTCCCCGTTTCGGATCAGCTGCGCCATTTCCTCCAATTTCTTTACTGCTTCCTCGTAGGAGGCTTCCAGATCATCTGCCATCACACCTGTGATCAGAAGTACTTTCTGTCTGAAATGGTCAAATACGATCACCTGATCAAAAAGCATTAAATCCATGTCCCTGAAATCCTGCTGTTCCCTGTCCTCCAGTTTCAGCTTTGGTTCACTGTATTTGATATAATCGTAGGAGAAATATCCTACCAGACCGCCTGTAAAAGGAGGCATCTTTTCCATTACCGGAGTTTTATATTTCCGGATGATTTCTCTGAGAGTATCACCGGGATGTGTGACCTGCCTTACGGTTTCCTCTGTTTTTCCCTCAGCATCGGTTGTCCGGATCTTCAATGTTCTGTCTGTACAGGTAATCTCCATGGATGGTTCATACCCCAGGAAAGAATACCTTCCCCACACTTCTGTCTGGCTAGCACTTTCCAGCAGGTAACAATGGCGGCTGGCTTTTCGCAAAATGCGCATTACCTCTACCGGTGTATATCTGTCTGCATAAAGTTCTCTGCACAGAGGAATACGACGATATTCTTTTGTCTGTGCAAGCTGCCTGATGGTTTCTAATGTTGGATACATGGAAACACCTCCTGTGATTAATTCAGTTTCTGCCAGGAACATAAAAAAGCCCGCCCTTGACAGAATTATCGTTTCTGTCAAGGACGAGCGTATATACTTCACCCGCGGTGCCACCTTGATTTACGGTTTGAACCGTACTCTTTGCGAAATACCTTCATATTCCCGGCAACTGACGTATGCCTCACGTCACAGGATACTTAGTCTGCTCTGTAACCTTCAACCTTTCACTGTGCCCTCAGCGGCCCATTTGGCAGACTGCATTTCCACCCGGCTCTCACCTGCCCGGATTCTCTGTGCGCGCATGACTGCTTTGATTTCCGCTTCATCGGTTTAATCTGTTAAATTTACACTTAATTTACCACCGGAAGCTATATTTGTCAACCCTGAATTTCATTCAATAACATATTTTTATCATTATCAGTTACTGTTCACACGCCACTATCCCGAGACATACCGTGCGAATTTATGCGAATAGCATAAATTAAGTTTGCAAAGCAAACGATACTCCTTGGGCTTTGCACAAGGAGGTTCATATTTCCTGCATCGCGAAGCGTGTTACTGGGCACGGAATGAACAGTAACTATTACCAGGAAATTCATTACAGATATCTGCAGTCTGTTTTCGCCACATACATCTGCACCAGATAATCATTCACTATAATCTGAATAAAAGCGCAAAACCAGATATTCCCAGTTTCGCGCTTTTTATTGTTTTACTGTTACTGTTCACACGCCACTATCCCGCGAGGTGTTTTGGCATGAATATGCCAAAATCCCGAGACATACAAGCCAAAATTCCATTGCCGCAGGCAATCTG
>NZ_JADPGO010000052.1:0-11676 GCF_015668165.1 Blautia sp. 1001283B150304_161114_C9
GTGAATTGTCAAGGTGCTCCGACTACTGGAAAGTAGTCGGGGATTTTTTCTATCATACCTAAAATTTAAGCGCTTACCCTTTAAGCATTGTCATTTCTTTTCTTCGTTTAAAAAGTTACTTATCAGTCTAAAATAATTAGGAAAATGAAATAATTTACTGTGTTGCATTAACGCAAAAGAGCTACCAACACATTTATGTAGTACTCTGGCTTAATAGCAATATTCTTTTCTTTGCAAGCAGGTAAACACAGGTTGTTCCTTAATATCCTTTTGTTTGGGAAACTCCGTTCTCCCATTTATTCACCGCTGGGGTAGTTACTCCTAAGCGGTTTGCCATTTCCTCCTGGGTGAAACCAGACACTTTTCTATATTTTTTTATCACACTTCCAATATTCATCCTAATTCTCTCCTGATTGAAATTTCAAAAGCTTTTGTGATTAAATCATAGCATGATTGGAAATTGGACACAATTGAATTGTTATTAAATAAAATTCATATTTTTTAACTAATGGGAAAGTTGATCGTGATTAGCAGTTGATTTTGGGGGCATATCCTAACAAAAGGAATCATGGAGGCTGTGTTTTGCGATACTTTGTATGTCCCCCCTGGTCACCAATTAATTAATTATGCATACTCTAACAGAAGAAGTCGGTAAAGGAGTATCTGCATGAAAAATAAAAAATGGATTTCACTGGCGACAGCAGTCGTTCTGGCGGTGACTGCACTGCCGCTGGGAGTGTTTGCTGCAAAGAAAGATGAGGCGAAGCTTGCAAAAGTTACCTTAAATGAAGTAGCCCATTCCATCTTTTATGCACCGCAGTATGTAGCAATCGAAGAGGGATATTTTAAAGATGAGGGGCTTGATATGACGCTTATAACTGGCTTTGGGGCAGATAAAACTATGACTGCCGTCATATCCGGCGAGGCGGATATCGGATTTATGGGAGCAGAAGCATCTATCTATGCCTATCAGGAAGGAGCTACTGATCCTGTTGTAAACTTTGCACAGCTTACCCAACGGGCCGGAAATTTCCTTGTGGCAAGAGAAGAAATGCCGGATTTTAAATGGGAAGATCTGAAAGGCAGGAAAGTTTTGGGCGGACGCAAAGGTGGCGTACATATATCAATGTAAATTATGAGACGATTGTGATTTTGTGTAATTGGGTGGATGGATTGAATAGTGCGAAGAAATCGCAGAAAATAGAATAGCTTTAAATATAAGTGGAAATATTTTTGCTAATATCTCCACTTATATTTTGCGAAATTTTGTTATCTCTTTCCAGTTAATCGGAAAACCCATATATTCAAAAAGATCATTTAATTTCAAATTTGAATTCTGCTTTTCATATCGGTCAAAAATATGCAATAATTGCTTTTTAAACAGTAAAAAATCGGCCTTTGGAAGTAGATAGCGAAGAGTAATGACTACACTAAACAAGTCATTTTTTCCATATATATATTTTGAACCATTTTTAGAAATGCCTAATTTTTTATGTAACAATGTATCTGGAATGTCAATATATGTGTGATAGGAAAACAACCTTTCGTTATGAGCACATACATTTCGGTACAGCGTTAATACCTTTAAATATTTTATCATTTCATTTTTCTTAACATTTCCAAAATCCTGACAAATTGTTCCCTGCATATTTTGAGGTAAGAATTCAAACATTTTGGATATCTGACCAAAAGTAAGGGTATTCATAATCACCCATAACGGAATATTATGATATTTGTTACGCTGATAAACAAGATATTCATGATCCTTGTTTTTATTAGCCATCATATCAAGCATTTTTATTAATTTGGGAATGCCTTTTTTATTTTTTGGAATATTGCCGTAATTATTGGAATTAAGATATTCTTCTTGACGTTCTCCATGTTTTTTACAGAAGTGATAAGAAATGGACGAACGCATTTTTCTTTCTACGCGACATAAATATTTAAAGAATATTCCACGTAACTC
Organism: Blautia sp. 1001283B150304_161114_C9; assembly: GCF_015668165.1. Classification (NCBI taxonomy): domain Bacteria; kingdom Bacillati; phylum Bacillota; class Clostridia; order Lachnospirales; family Lachnospiraceae; genus Blautia; species Blautia sp. 1001283B150304_161114_C9. Next base: position 1,967 of record NZ_JADPGO010000052.1, read on the forward strand.
TTCATCAAATTCATAAAGAGCAACTATATCTTCAAAACATGCTTCATTAATGTATTTGCGGGTATGAATATCAATAAAAGGATGTTTATATCCGCCAATTAATGCATAGTAACTGATATTCTGCAGGGATTCTACCGCAAAATCATCATCTGTAATAATCAGATTTTTTTCATTTTTCAGTTTTTCAACCTGTGCGGTATATGTAATAAATGGTTTGCTCATATGTACCTCGCTGCAAAATGTTCCAGATAAATCGAGTAGGAGGGAAAATTAAATAAATTTTCCCGACCTCTCACACCACCGTACGTACGGTTCCGTATACGGCGGTTCAATCAACTTAACACGTAACACACCTTTCGGTGTAGTAATCTATCATTGAGACTAATCCAAATTGGGTTAGTCTTTCTTTGTTTATTGCAAAATTCATAACTCTTCGCTGACACACATAAGCGATTCGACTACCTGTATATGCCGTAATCCAAGCTATATCCTTATCAACTCCAAGTTTCATCAAATTCTTTATTCGATTTTGCGGAGTTTTCCATTGCTTCCAGATACACATACGCAACCTATAACGAATTCTTGCATCTAGTTCTTTGCAGAGAGTTTTCATACTGCCTATCTCAAAGTAGTTAATCCACCCTCTTATAAGCTGATTGAGTTTCTCCACCTTATAGCTGTTGCTAACGCCCCAGCTACGACAGGTGAGTTCTTTCATTCTTTTCTTGAACTTCGCTACTGATTTTGCGTGTGGTTTTGCCTTAAACTGATGCGCTCTTGAATCAAAGTAGAAACCAAATCCAAGGTATTTAAGTCCTTGTGGTCTATCTACCTTACTCTTGGTCATGTTGACTTTGAGCCCTAGCTTCTCTTCAATGAATCGTGAAATATTTCTCATGACTCTGTTGGCAGACATTTCGCTTCCGACCATAATAATACAGTCATCCGCATATCGTACAAAGTTAAGCCCCCGCTTTTCCATTTCCTCATCAAGTTCATTCAGCATAATGTTTGCCAATAATGGCGAAAGATTTCCTCCTTGTGGTGTCCCCACAATGGAATCCTCATATTCATCATCAATCATGATCCCGCTGACAAGGTATTTTCTAACGATAGAGATAACATCTCCATCTTTGATAGTTCTACCTATGATAGTCATCAGCTTATCATGGTTTACTGTGTCAAAGAACTTTTCCAAGTCGATATCTACAATCCAGTCATTACCCTCATTCATCATGTCGAGCGCTGTTAGAATTGCTTGCTGAGCACATCTGTTAGGTCTGAATCCATAACTATGGTCATGGAACTGTTCCTCATAGATTGGTGTTAAAACCTGTGCAATGGCTTGTTGTATGAATCTGTCTGTTACTGTTGGTACTCCTAGGTTTCTGACACCGCCATCAGGCTTTGGTATCTCCACTCTTCGTACTGGCTGAGGTTTATATTTTCTCATCCTCAACTGTTCCTTGATGATTTCGCCGTTCTTTGCAAGGTATTCTTTGAGTTCTGTGTACTTCATTCCGTCTACTCCCTCTGCACCTTTATTTCGTACGACTTGCAGATATGCTTTGTTGAGGTTATCACTGGACAATATCTGCTCCATTAGACTACTTGTGTCCATGCGTTCTTTCCTTTCCGTCTCGCTTGATTTGACCACCTTTTCCCGATTAGTTACGGCAGATGTTGCCATTTCTGCAATCCGAGACATACTCAAACTTATTGATTGTTCGCCCCTTTGCTCCATCTCCATTACAGAGACTTCTTCACTACTATGGGCTCGGCTGACTTCTCACAGTTCGTTGTTACTAGGCTGATGGAACCTCTGTGAGACCTCCACGCTTAAGGTGCTCGCTCTTTCTCTCCATATATCCGCCACATTTACTCTGCTACTACAAAGGTGATAGTCATTAGACTTCGTTGCTTCATGCCAACTTATCTCTCGTAGCCTAGCCTTATATGTGATTTCTGTTCGTCAGACCAGAGATTTGCTTACAGCTTCCTTCAGATTCTACCTCGCGATAGACACCCTTGCTGTTCGGCTATACACTTCCCACTATCTGGGCGTGTTCGGGACTTGCACCCGTTAGAGCGCGCCCATGGCGCGCAAACAGAAAAAAGGAGAGGGGCCTCGGCACCCTCCCCCGATCGCAGGCTTCTCAAGTTTCTGCAATCTGATCACTAAAGATAATATAACTGATATAACTAAGAAAGTCAATCAGAAATTATCTTTACTTTATAATATGCATTTTTATAATAAGATATTAAACTTAGCGCTTTAGAAATCTATTAATCAAACCATTCAATCTTTGAGAAGATTCTTGAGATATACTTAATGTATCGTAATGTACTATACAATAATTCAAAAAATTATGTATACTATATGATGTTTGTTTGGTATAATCTCGTTGGTAGTCTTCACCATTATAAGGTGATAACAAAGCTAGTTCAATAGCATTTATTGTGTTTTCGACATCTATAGTATTATAGTTATTGCTAACACATATTCCACACATTATAGTGGCTTGTGTATATTCTGTATGTGCTAGAGTAATCTGTAATCTTTCATTAGATGTTGATTCATACATATTTTCAATCATAGTTTTTGAAATGATGGATAATTCCAAAGCTTTTTGTAAATAGTCAAGACTTTTTTCCGGATTTTTTTCATTTAAAAAGTATGAATAATTTAAGTAACATTTAGCTTTTTGATGTAAAAAATGAAAATCATTTGCCAATAACTCTTGTAATACAGTGTACACATAAACTATTAATTTTAAATTTCCATGATATTTATCCAGAAAAATTTCATTCATAATATCAAACAATATTAAATTTCTGCATGCCCTTCTTCGTTTATATTCATCATGACCTGAAAATTCAATTACTTGTTTTATAATATATTTGTAAGCTTCACCTATTTGATAGTGATTTTCTTCATTTCGGGCATAATTTCCCAACTCCCTTTTTAGCCAATATGGTGAATTTAAAATATATTTTATTCTTGAAAGATCAGAGGCATCTTTTTCATAATTATTCGCCTCTATTCTTTCTATGAAAGGATCATAATATTTTAATGCCATTGCCATTTCAAAATCCAGACTATAATTAATTATATCTGAAGAATATAATTTTTCCTTAATGGCCAAAAGAATTAACAGTGCTAATTCTTTTGCTGTTTCTATTTTGATTTTTTTATTTGAATACTTCCCTTTTTTTTGAATTATTTGTTCTCCGTAAATAAGTTGATCTAACATATTTCTCTTTTCATTATATTGAGGTAAATTAATAATTGGAAGTAATTTATTAATTTCTTGTAATTCATCCTCTTTCCGAAACTTATTATCCAAGTTATATGTAATAATATCAGAAGAAACAATGATGTGTTGTTTCAATTTCCATTTTACAATGCCAAAAGTGTCACTATCATTATTGTTCACGTTAACAATAATATTGTTTTCATTTTCGTTTATACATCGTGCGTTTTGCAAAATATATTCAAATTGATTTCGATCCAGTGTACCAACATCAATTAACAATACTACATTTGTTTTTTGTAATAGCTTTTCCAATGCCTTTTGGGTTATTCTAGATCTTCCGTCAAAATAAAAAACTTCTCGATCTCGAATAGTTTTGTATAAATCAGCTAGGAGATAGGATTTTCCAGAAATTCTAGATCCATATACCAAGTGTACCTTATTTTTTGATATATTATTCACTATCACCTTTGAAATATTCCTTTTGATAAAGTAATACGGAAATTTTATAGCACCATTTTTTAAATTATATAGAACCTTATTCCATAAAAAATAATTTTGATTTTCTTGAATATTACTTCCTGGAATATTCTCAATTTTAATATGGTTATATAAATCTAATTCTGATGTTTGAATTTTTTGTGCTTCGCTCCATGTTTCTGTTAACAATGAATACATCATATCATAAGAATCAAAGCAAACAATATCTGTAATACCATATATTTTATATTTTGATTTTTGAAGCTTAGATGGATAACCTTTAATAAAAGCAATTCTACAACTTAGAGTATCTTTTTCTTTATGATCAAATGGCCATGCGGATAATGTTTTCAAATCAATTTCGTCATCTAAACTACAACCAATAAATAGAATATTTTGGGTTTTATAGTCATTTCGTAATTTATTAAGTAACGGTGCATTTTTATCTAAGCTTAATGCATATTCTTTAGATGTGAAAATTTTTCCACTTTTTTTATAAGTAACAATATCTCCAATGTCACCATGCAACTTTATAACACATTTTTCATCTAAAAATATTTCATCATTAAATTCTTGATTAGGTAAAATAACTTTTTTGAATGAGCTTGAATTTTCAATGGCATCATCAATATTTAATGTATAAATATATGGCCATTTAATGTTAAAAAATGACGAACGAATATCTTCTTGCGGCATAGTTACTTTATAAAAATTAGATTTTAAATAATTGCGACGTACTTCAGGAGGCACATTTTCATCATCTTCATAAAAATCACATAGTGTTGAAAAATTAGCAACTGTAATTTCTTCTTTTTCCTGTTCTGAAAAGTCTTCTGTCATTAATTCATTGATCATATGTTGTTTGTACTCATATCCATTCGGTACAATACCATTAAAGGCATTTAATCCGCATGTAAATCCAGAACCTACAATAGGAACTAAGCTATTATTTTTGAAAAAAGAAATTAAATTTTGTTTTATATCCTCTGGTTTTAATATTTTTATATCTGAACTCATTTTATCACCCTTACCTCCTACGTATTTATTTTATTGTAGCATGTTAATATACGTGCTGTCTAATGGATAAATAAGGAAAATGTGCAAAGTTGAAGCTCTGGGTCATCCAATAGGGGCGAGTAGCATCCCTGTTGGCACACGATTTTCCGTCAGAAAAGTCTAGTGTGTTATACCTTTATGAAATTGTGGCTGCCGGAAAGAAAATCTATATCCTTTCGATTATCTCCAATTCCCGGCATTCTGTGCTGAAAGGTACTCCGTAAAGGAGTTACCTGAAAGTACAGAACTGAGTCTGAATATTAGCATGACAATGCTGTTATTCAGACGATGCCACATTTGAAGAAAGGTATATCCATGCTTACATCAGCTATTCTCTGAATTCTTTTCTTGCACGCTATTATCACAAATATATTTTGCCAAATTCTGTATCATTGCAAGTCCTTCGTCATTCAGATCGATTGTCTGTCCCATATAAAAAGCTACTGCATTTGCTAAGTCAGTGCTTGTAATATCGGAAGCTGGCTTATTCGGCAATGCGTCCCGAATCATCTGTACGGCTTCGGCTGTAGCAACCGCTTTTGTTGGTTCTTTTTTCTGCATACCAGATTTAATATCACGTAATATTGCCATAAACTGAATCTTGATTTTTTCAATGTCTGCTTCATTCGCGCCTAATTTCTGTGAACTTAAAAACTGCTTATCTTTTATAATCTCTTTTCTTTTTGATGGCTCTGCAGTCATCAGATCAGTCAGCTGATTAACAGCAAAATCGATCACCTTATTTCGTGCCATGATGCCTTCAGCAATGGTATCATCAAAATAATTCCGAATCATAATACATAATTTTGGAAAGTTTTCATGCTCCAATAATCGGTTTAAAATATCTACATCTATTCTTCTGGTAATCAGTCTCGTTACCGCTTCTTCCGACAGTCCAAGTTCCGATATATCATAACTTTTTGGCGAAGTAATCTGAGTGATTCCAAGCAGATAATCTGTAGAAACATGAAAAAACCTGGCGGCATCTATTACAATACTTATATTAGGATTTTTGGTTTCACCACTTTCAATACGACTGATTTGCGAATGAGTCACATGAAGCTGATCGGCCAGTTGCTTTTGACTTAAATCGTGATCTTTCCGCAAATTACTTAATCGGTATGCAAAACTTGTTTCATCTTCTGTTAATTCAAAGTTACCCATTGTTTGGTCACCTCCTAAACTACTTCCATTATATCTGTGCCTGTGCAAATTTGCAATTTTTTATCGAATCGTATTCTTGATTTTCATTGTGCGTGAATAAATCAGGGGTGCGATTTTTTCATGCTAAACTGTCACCATGATCGATCAGACAGAACCTTGAAAACTAAATGACCGTTCCGGAATTCTATAAACCGCCACGATTTTCTGATTAGAAAAGAGCGCTCAAAAGAGACGACACAGCGCCGAGAAGGGTTGCCTGTCAGGAAAGGAACTGGATAAAACGGCACAGCTTTAAATTCAAACTTAAATCAGGAGGAAAATAGAATGAGATTATTTGAAACAATAAAAGAAACTGTAACAGTCGGACAGGCTGCCGAATATTATGGCATGAAAATTGGAAGAAACAACATGATCTGTTGTCCATTTCATAATGACCATCACCCAAGTATGAAACTGAATGCAACTTATTACTACTGCTTTGGCTGTGGTGCTACCGGAGATGTAATCCAGTTTGTTGCAAATTTGTTTAGACTGAGTAACTATGAAGCCGCCAAGAAAATTGCTGTAGATTTTGGTATTACACCAGACAAGCCACCGGTAATAGCAGCGCTGAAAAAGCCAGAGTACATAGAAAACAAAAACAGACAGAAAGATTTACGGGAATGCCAGAAAATGGTATGTGAATATCTTCACCGTCTGGAAAAATGGAAAGTACTATATGCACCGGAACATCCAGATTTACCTATGGATGAACGATTTGAAGAAGCCTGTGAAAATCTGAGTTATATTGAATATCTGGCAGATTATCTGACCTTTGCAGACGAAGAAGAGGGCTTGGGAGTCGTAAAATCCATGAAAGAAACAGGCTATCTGGAAGATTTGAAATATCTTTCAGGGGCTCGTGATGAGGAGGATGCATATGCAGAAGAAGCAAAAGCAGCTTAGTAACTATCCAGTTTGGTTTGACGGAACCAATATCAATGAAGCAGCCTTTTGTGAGGAATTTCTCCATACACATAAAATACTCTTTGCCAACAATGCATTTTTTACTCCGGAGGGGCGGATTACTGATGATCTGCCTCTTCGTGGGGAAATATTTGAAAGTCTGAAACATTATGCCATCAACAACGTTCCACGCAAAGTAACAAATATTCTGGAAGTTATGAAACTGGCAGCTTATGTAGAGGATTTTCCACCGAAAGCAAATAAAATTCATCTTGCAAATGGGACTCTATATATGGATGGCACATTTATCCATGAAAAACCGGACATTGTACGAATGCGTCTTCCGGTCAATTATAATCCAGATGCACCAGAAGCTGCCACATGGCTGTCATTTTTAGATCAATTGCTCTACCCGGAAGATATTCCAACTTTACAGGAGTTCATAGGGTATTGCCTGATTCCAAGCAACAAAGGACAACGGATGATGATTATAAAAGGCAATGGTGGAGAGGGAAAATCACAGATTGGTGCTGTTCTAAACAGCTTGTTAGGCACGAATATGAAAGACGGAAGTATCGGTAAAATTTCTGAAAACCGCTTTGCCCGAGCTGACCTTGAACACATTTTATTATGCGTAGATGATGATATGCGAATGGAAGCTCTGAAACAGACCAGCTATGTGAAGTCCATTGTTACTGCTCAGGGGAAAATGGACTTGGAACGTAAAGGAAAGCAAAGTTACCAGGGATGGCTTTTTTCTAGGCTACTTGCATTCAGTAATGGTGATTTGCAGGCATTGTATGATCGGAGCGATGGATTTTACCGCAGACAATTAGTGCTGACAACAAAGGAGAAACCTGTTGATCGTGTAGATGATCCCTATTTGGCAGAAAAAATGAAAAATGAAGCCGAAAGTATTTTTCTTTGGGCATTTGAAGGGTTACAACGGTTAGTCCGTCAGAATTTTAAATTTACAGAAAGTCCCCGTATCAAGGAGAATCGTGAAAATGTGAAACGAGATAATAACAATGTACTGGAGTTTTTAGAATCAGAAGGATATATTCGCTTTCAGACAGAGTCAAGTGCAAGTTCCAAAGAACTGTATGAAAGCTATCGTCTCTGGTGCGAAGAAAATTCCATGACCGCATTAAAAAATCGAAGTTTCTCAGATGCTATGATTGCAGTTCAGGCAAAATACAACCTGGTACACTGCAATACAATAAAAAACTCTGCCGGGCGACGAGTCTGGGGATTTACGGGAGTAGAGGTTATTACAAAGCTGTCTTATACAGATGGCTTTATGGACGCTTCCCAGTGTACGTACGTACCGAAAGAATGGACAAATTAAAATCTAGTACGTATGTACGTAGTGATTCAATGTAAGTTACACATTATATATTTTTCAGGTTGGCTGTCGAAATAATATGACAGTTAGCCTTTTTTTGGAAAGGAGGAAGTACAAATGCCAAAAGCACAATACGGTATTTTAAGATTTGCAAAATACAAAGGACCTGAAATCAGCAATATTGAAGCACACAATGAACGGAAAAAAGAAAAATATGCCAGCAATCCGGATATAGACAACAGTCGAAAAAATCTGAATTATCACCTGATTGAACCAGTCGGGAAGTACCGGGCAGAATCGAATCGACTGATTGAAGAATATGGATGCCGGACACGCAAAGACAGTGTACGCGTTGTTGAAGTCTTGATTACTGCTACACCAGAATTTTTCAAAGGTAAGAAAAAGAGTGAAATCAGAGCGTATTTTCAAACCGCTTTGGAATTTATAGAAAAGTATCAGGATGCAACGACAATCCTTTCGGCTGTGGTGCATATGGATGAGAAAACTCCACATATGCACCTTTCTTTTGTCCCGATAACTCAGGACGGAAGACTTTGTGCAAAGGAGATTCTTGGAAATAAGAAAAAACTGACTTGGTGGCAAGATGAGTTTTGGAAACATATGGCAGAAAAGTATCCAGATCTGGAACGTGGAGAATCTGCCAGCATGACCGGACGCGAACATATTCCGCCACGACTTTTTAAAGAAGCAGCACATCTTACCCGACAGGCTAAGCAGATTACTGATTTACTGGAAAATACAAATCTCTTTAATGCCGGTAAAAATACAAATAAAGCAGTGGAACTTTTACAGAAGTTTTTCCCCGCAATGGAGAACTTTCAGACACAGGTTCGGAAATATGATAAGACGATTAGTTCCTTAAAGTCAGATAATGTATCATTAAAAAGGCAGACACAGGATTTAAGCAGACAGGTAAAAGAAGCAACGTCCAGCAGTATACGAAAGAAAATGGATGATGTCAGACTCAGAGCTGACTATGAAAATCTCCAGAATCTGATGAATCGTATTCCACCAGAAATACTGGAACTGGCAAAACGAGGACAATTAACCCATTCAGATCGCGAACGGTAAAATTATTTTAAAGTGGACAGACACGAAAACTGTCCACTTTTTATATGATAGTTATAGAAAATTTAAAAGAAAGGATGTGATAACCTTGCGGAAGCCAACGTATTATCTCTGGCGCAATGATTTTTCTTCACAGGAAGAATTTGAAGCTGAACGTAGGAAATATGCGGATATCGGCTTTCGGGTTGTCACATTTCTGGATGGAGATTCAAACACTAATATTCATGATGGTATTAAAGCACTGGTCAAAAATCACTGGGATAATGTGTGATTTAACCAGTGCTTTAATTATACAAACTTGAAGTTATAGTGCAATCTTTTTCCATTTTCTAATCTTGGTTCTAAAGGTTCCGAACGGAGCAACTGTATTAACATGT
>NZ_JADPGO010000053.1:0-10963 GCF_015668165.1 Blautia sp. 1001283B150304_161114_C9
GTCGGAAAGCCGTGTGAGGGAGAACCTCATGCACGGTTTGATGAGGGGCGGATGAAAATTTCATCCGCCTACTCTACCCAAATCTTTCCTCTTGTTTACATATATAAACCTAAGAAAAAACTTGACGTTTAAATATTACAAGTGTAATATTTAAGAAAATACGAAAAAAGGAGAAATAAAACTATATGAGAAAAAAGAAAAGAAAAAAACACACGAAGACTATCACAAAAATAGTTTTATTTAGCGGTATATTGATTGGTGGTGGAATCGGTATTGTAACAATAATGAATCGTAATGTTCCTGAAAAAAGACTAATGGAATATATGAAATATATTGAAAAAGGGGAATATGAGCAAATGTATGCCATGCTAGATCAGAAAAAAAGCAGCATGAACAGTAAGGCAGAATTTATAGAACGAAATTCTAAAATATATGAAGGCATTGAGATGTCTGATCTGTCCATAACCGATATTACAGCAAAAAGAAAAGAAAACGGAAATGCGGCAGTTTCCTATACAACAAATATGCAGACTGCTGCAGGAAATGTAGAATTTACCAACAATGCGGTATTTTCACATAACTGGACAGGATATCATTTAATCTGGCAGGATCAGTTGATTTTTCCAGAGTTATCTGCAACGGATAAAGTTCAGGTAACGTTAGAAGAGGCAAAAAGAGGAAATATTTTAGACAGAAATGGTCGCCAGCTGGCTGGAGAGGGAACTGCATCTTCGGTAGGAATTGTTCCGGGCAGAATGGAGAACAGGGAAGATACAATAAAAAAACTGGCAGAGTATCTTGGAATTGGAGCAGACGAAATTGAGGATAAGTTAAAAGCCGATTGGGTAAAAGCAGATTCTTTTGTACCAGTAGCAACAATTCCTAAAATACAAGAAGTCGATCTTCTGACAGTGAATCCGGATGAAACTGTTCTGGAAGAAAAAGAAAAGCAGGACACATTATTGAAGATTCCAGGTATTATGTTATCTGATGTAAAAGTACGAACTTATTATCTAAAAGAAGCTGCCTCTCATCTGGTAGGGTATGTACAGGCGGTTACAGCCGAGGATTTGCAGGAACATAAAGGGGAAGGGTATCGTACAAACAGTGTGATTGGAAAGACGGGACTGGAAACGCTTTATGAAAAAGAACTAAAAGGAACAGATGGGTGTGAGATCTGTATTGTAGATGCAAATGGAAATAAAAAAAGTGTCATTGCATATGAGCCTAAAAAAGATGGAGAAGATATCCATACTACGATTGATGGCGATCTTCAAAGTACTCTTTATGAACAATTTAAAGAAGACAGAGGATGTTCTGTAGCCTTGAATCCTTATACAGGGGAAGTACTGGCGTTGGTAAGTACGCCGTCTTATGATAATAATGATTTTGTACGTGGAATGGACAATAGCCAGTGGAGTGCATTAAATGAAAATGAAGACAGGCCTTTATACAACCGCTTTCGCCAGACATGGTGTCCAGGCTCAACTTTTAAACCTGTAATTGCTGCAATTGGATTAAAAGTGGGGGCATTTACTGCAAATGACGATTTTGGAAATGAGGGTCTGGCATGGCAGAAAGATTCCTCGTGGGGAGATTATACAGTGACTACACTTCATGATTATGCACCTGTGATCTTGAAAAATGCGCTTATTTATTCAGATAATATTTATTTTGCAAAAGCAGCATTAAAAATCGGTGCGGATCAACTGATGCAATCTCTAAATCAAATAGGATTTAATCAGGAACTTCCATTTGATATTAAAATGTCAGAGTCTCAGTATTCTAATACGGACAAGATAGAAACAGAAATCCAGCTTGCTGACAGTGGGTATGGACAGGGACAGATTCTGGTAAATCCTTTGCATCTTGCAAGCATTTATACGGCTTTTCTAAATGATGGAAATATGATAAAGCCATATCTTCACGCGGATGGTGGAAGCACTTCCAGTGAAATCTGGATAAAAGATGCTTTTTCACCACAAATTGTTTCGGAGGTTATGGAGGGGTTAGAGGGTGTAGTGAATAACCCGGAAGGAACTGGTTATGGAGCATGCCGGGAAGACATTAGATTAGCAGGAAAAACCGGAACAGCGGAACTGAAAGCTACAAAAGAAGATACATCTGGAACAGAAATTGGCTGGTTTACAGTTTTTACTACAGATAGAGATACAAAAAATCCTATTTTGCTCATCAGTATGGTAGAGAATGTGAAAGATATTGGAGGAAGCGGTTATGTGGTGGAAAAGGATAAGGCGATACTGGATGAATATCTTGGTAATGAATAATTTTTACCTTTAAATATTACAAATGTAAGAGGAAAATGATATGAAAAAAATTTGGAAAATATTTGTGGGAGTTATTTTTCTTGCTGTCTGTAGTGGATGTGGCATAAAGAAAGAGCAGAAAAAGACAATTGAAGATACGAAAGAAAAAATTTACAGAGAGTGTGAAATGCTAGCAGAAGGCTATCGGAACATATATGAGAATGCTGTGAAAGAAAATGCACTATATGAGCTGAGTACAATACAAAAAAGTATGGATTATTTTGGAAAATATGGATATGCAGTAATTGATTCCTACAATCAGCTGGATATGGTTCAAAGTATTAAAGTAGATGATTTTTTGAAAAAAGCAGAAAAAGAGAAGAATGGAAAAACTACTATATTTCAAGTTATAGCAGGGGATCATTTTATCCGGTATGATCTGAAAACCAAACAGGGGAAAATAGACGTTGAAGTAAGCTCTTTTAAATGGAAAGAGGACACTTGGCAGGAAACATATTATCATGAGTTTAGAGCTAATTCATGGAAATATACAGAAAACGGGCATTTCTTTATAGAAGAATATCATCCGGCAGGATATGATGGACCGTCTGGATATCGGGACTTTCGGGTAGCACCGTTAAATAAAAAATGTCGGGAGTTGAATCGAAAATATATACTTCCTTTTGGATATACACTTAATAAATTGTTTACTTCTAATTGGAGTGAAAAAAATTATGATGGAATAAATTTTTATGATGTTTTTGACCGTTTACTTTCAATGGAAGAAAAAACTGATGAATTTAAGGAAGGAAAGACTTATGAAATCCCAAAAGAATCATTTGAAGCGATATTTCAAAAATATTTTAATATAAGCGCAGAGATACTGCAGACAGGAACGGTATTTCACACGGAAACACAGACATATCGGTATCGAACCAGAGGAATCGTATATGATTTTGCTCCCACACCATATATTCCATATCCGGAAGTTGTTTCCTACATAGAAAATCAAGATGGAACAATAACACTGGAAGTAAATGCGGTATGGCCACAAAAAGAATTAGATCAGGCGTTTTGTCATAGCGTAACCATTCGGCTGTTAGATAAAGATAGATTTCAATATGTATCCAATTATGTATCAAGGTCAGAAATAGAGGTTACCTGGTATACGGAAAGATTATCAGACGAAAAGTGGGAGGAATGTTATGGAGATAATTGATATGAGTACAAAAAGAAAACTGAAAAAGATGGTGAGTGTTTTATTTATTTTGGGATGCTTTTTCATAGGAAATACAAAATGTAAAGGGGCTGATTTAGAATATATTTCACAGGAAACTGAGAATTATGCTGTACAAGAAAGAGGATATGATTTGCCAGTAGATGAAGTCGTGAAAGAAGAAGCTATTGAAGATTGTAAGAATGTTATGAATCAGATGAAAGCCATTTATCAAAAGGCGGATAAAGGAACTTCATCGAATGTAGTAGTTTCTGAGACAGTAATGGAAGAAATGCAGGAAGTATTAAAGGAAAAAAATGTCCCTGTTATTACATCAGCGCCGTATTCAAATATGGCTAATTATTCTAAAATGGAAGAATTTCTTTTCAAGGCAGAACAGGATCTGCCAGGAGATATCGTCTTATATAGGATTAACAGGGATGGTGGGATAGAAAGACTCAAATTCAATTATGATGGGACAGATATGTATTTGTTGGCTGTGAAAGTTGTTTGGGGTATGAACGACAATCCATCTATTGTATATGTTTCGTATACAAGGATAGAAGAATGGAAATATACAGAAAAAGGCTGGTTTGGTTATACGCTATGTGTTCCAAAATATCCGGAAGTATCAGAAGCGGTTGATGGCAGTTCTATGATAAGAATTAAACCTTTAAGTGATGAATGCAGGGAAGTTTCAAAGAGGTGTGTGTATTTGCTTGGATATCAGGGGAATAATCTTTTATGTTCTGATTGGGATAGATCTGATATGGAAGGGTTAGATTATAATGGTTTATATGAATATTTATATCGAATGAAATACGGGGAGAGATATGAGTTTTCAGGTAACTCAAGTGGAATTCCGGCAGAAGAGTTTGAAAATCTGATAATGGAGTTTTTGCCGATAACAGCGGAGCAAATTAAAAAATGGGCAGTATTTGATTCGGAACATCAAACTTATGACTGGGAACGATTAGGTTGTTTAAATTATAGCCCTACTTATTTTGGAACATCTTTACCGGAGGTCGTTGAAATAAGAGATAGCGGAGAGGGAAACAATGTGCTGGTTGTTGATGCTGTATGTGATACATTTATATGTAATGATGCCGTTATTACAAGTGAGCTGACTGTTAAGTTCAACGATGATAAGAGTTTTAAATATATGGGGAATAAAATTCTGAATAATGGTACGAAAGAAGTTCCCAAATATCAATATAGAATAAAAAGAAAGAACTGATAACAACTATCAGCCCTTTCATATTTGTTAATTCCATATATGTAATTTTTTTAAGATATCAGAAGTGATTTCAAATGCCTTTTTGCCAGTTGCATTAGAATCACTTTGGATATTGGTTGCAAAATAATAGCTGTTATCGGAAGTTTCTACATATCCGATAAACCAGCCGTTGATATCCTGTCCGTTGACACGACCGGTTCCAGTTTTTCCGTAGAAATTACCATTAGGTGTACTGGCAATTTTTATAGCATTTTTAACAGAAAATACATTTTGGGAATTTAGATGGAATTCATTTGTGTTAAATTTTTTCAATAATGTTACTTGCTCTAAAGGCGAGATTTTTAATGAAAAATCGGACCAGTATAAATCCAGATTTGAACTGGTTGTCTGGTTTCCATATTCTATTTTATTCAAAAATTCCTGGACTCTGTTAATTCCGAGCTGCGAATCAATTGCCTGGAAATACCAGTTAACGGAATTTTGCATAGCAGAGTTTAAATCCTGATCAGCTTCCCAGGATGGAAAAGGAAAGGCATCACCATTCCATGTCATGGAAGAGTGTTCTGGTGTGATGATTCCGGATTCCAACCCTAATAATGCATCGTATATTTTGTAGGTAGACTCTGGCGGAATACGTTTGGTGGCTTCTTCAAGATCGTATATTTTCCAGGAATCCAAATTATTGTCATACAAAACAAATGATCCATCATATGTTCCAAATGTTTCGGATATATCTAACAGGGAGATATTTTTGTCTGTATCACTAAAATGATATACGCTTTGAGTAGAGGCATCAATGGATAAAATGGGTGTACATCCAATAAAAACAGCACTAATGACCAGATAAATTATCAATGCTCTCATTTTTTGATAAAGAGTTTCTTTCCTAAAAACGGCGATGTTGAGAATACGTCGTTTCATCTGCCTGAAATTTTCGGACATTCCAACTGCCAGTGGAGAGGAAAAAGAGGATATTTTTTCTGCAAAATTAATCAGTGTAGTTCCATAAGCTTGGTATTCATCAGCAGAAATCATCTGCAATACAGCAGAATCACAGGCTATTTCACGGTCACAGAGAATTTCTTTTAAAGTGTACCAAACAAAAGGGTTAAACCAGTAGAGTATATTACTTATGACCATGAGGAAGCCAATAAATGTATCTTTGTGACGGTAATGCTGTAATTCGTGTAGCAGCATAAAACGCATATCATCAGGATTCAGTTCGGAAATTAAATGGATGGGAATGTAAATTCTGGGATGTATTATTCCGATTAAAACTGGTGATTTTAAAAATGCAGTACTGTAGACTGATACTGGGTGAGAGATTTTAAGTTCCTTTAAACAATTGTAATAAATAGTTTTTACCTGCTGATTTTGAAGCGGGAGAGCAGATCTTTTTATGGAACGTACATAGTTTAATGAATGAAGGGTGAGGACTGACATAATCATAACACCCGTTATCCATATTAGAAAGAGTATGGTATTCAAGCCTCCAGAAAATTGACTACTGATGGAAACTGAAAAATCATTCACCTGGTTTAACAAAATATTTTGTGTATTACTGGTAAGTTCGGATAGCGTGTCGGTACCAGAGTTAAGTCCTGAGTCAGTTTGAAAAAAATGTAACCATGAAAAAAGTTGTGAGCCATGAATCTGTACAGGAAAAAATGGCACGGCAAGTAGTAAAAATAAAAGAAAACAGAGATGGTACTGTGTAGCCGCAGATAAATATTTTTTCAGAAGTTTTTTTGTTCCGATTATTACAAGTGTAAAAATACATATGAAGATATTACTGATTAAAAAGTGGATGATCCAGTTGCTCATTCAAAACCTCCTATTTCTGATGTTTTGATAATAAATGGCGTAAGTTATCAATTTCTGTTGAAGAGAGTTTATCGTCTTCAAGGTAAGAAGCCAGCATAGAAGAAAGATTTCCATTATAATATCGCTTTAAAAAAGAATTGCTTTCCTGGCGTATATATTCATCTTCTTGGACTAATGGAGTATAGACAAATACCCGGCTTTGTTTTTCGTAGGAAAGAGCTTTTTTGGAAACAAGTCTCTTGATAAGAGTTTGAATTGTTTTTGGACTCCAGCTGGTAGTTAGAGTAAGTTTTTCTGTAATTTCATTTGTATTGATGGGAGCATATTTCCATACAATTTTCATAACTTCAAATTCGGCTTCTGAAATTTGGGGTAGTGACATAATAAAATCCTCCTGCTAAATCCTACATATGTAATAAATATATTATATTACTTGTAGAAGAAAAAAGTCAAATGGCAGATGATATATAGAATATAAAATTAATAATGTAGAGGCAATAAAGGTGAAAAAGATAGAAATTATTGAGAGAATCACAGATGCTAATGGAAGCATAAGTGAAAACATATTGACTAGCTGGGAACATAAAAACCAATTCATACCGGAAATTATAAGGTTTGGAGAATTAAAAATATATCTACAGGAACGAATTGTTAAAAAGAATGATAGTGATGTTCATCTTTCAAAATATGAATATGATATTTTACTTCTTTTAGCGAAAAGTCCAGGTAGAATATTTGGAAAAGAAATGGTTTATGATCTGGTATGGAATGAACCTTATTCCGGTGATTATAATGTGGTTATGCGACATATCTGCAATATCAGAGAAAAAATAGAAGATGATCCTGGACAACCATTATATATACAAACAGTACGAGGTGTAGGATATCGGTTTAACGGGAATTTAGGCAGCGAGTGAAATCGCTGCCTATTATTATGGTTTTACAAAGAAGGGAGTTGGTTATGAGAAGATCTTTGTATTTCAGGAGCATCCTGTTTGAGATATTTGGACAGGTTTTGATGTATCAATTCCAACTCTTTTATTTCTTGCTTAAAGGAAACGTATTGAGTATTTAGTGATTCCTTTCTGGAAATAAGATCTGCAATTTGCTCTTGCAACTTATTGGAATTAAGATGTTTCAGGTTTATACCATTTTCCTGTAAAATATGTTCAGCACCCGCGAAAAGAATAATTTGAGATTCATATTTACGGAAATAACGATCTGGATCTTTGGAGCTTTTATAATGGTCGTCGTAAATTTTATTTTTCTGATATTGTTCGGCATATTTTAGCATTTCTCGAAGATGGCGTATCTGAGACTCGAGAGAAACAACAGAGGTATTTACCTCTTTTTGCTGCATATGTAACAAGGCTATGCGGTCTTCAAGTTCTGAAAAATTATGTAGATTATGTGTGAACATCTTGTTATATTCAGCAGAGACAATTTTTAAATTTTCCTTATTTGCCCATTTCTGAAGTCCAATGTTTCCTGCTATATTGGGAGTGTTGGTGTCTATTAACTTATTACGAACAGAAGGAACAGTAGTTCTGTGGAGCTTATTATTAATGCGTTCTTTGATACGTTCCTTAGTAAAATTTTTTCCTAAAGATTTAGCACTTCCACGCACTGGATGGGACATATCGGGAGAACGAAAGGTAATGTATTTTCTGCTGTTTTCGCCAAATTCTGCGTTTTTTATTTCATATCCTTTAGCTTCCATAAATGCAAGAAATTCTGAATAAGTGGAAACGATTCGGATTGTCTGGTTGATATCTTTTCGCAGCTGCGCTTTTTTACTGGATTCAGATTTATTTGCAGCCCATTCATTGTATTTCATTCCTTTTTTACCATCTGGCATAATTGTGGACAGGTTATGTTCCTGGCATAAAGTGTCGCTGAGATTTCGTATTTTCCAGTAATTCTTTTTACAGTCATGGTAATGAGAAAAAGTGATGTTATCTGCAGAACAGAAAATTAAATGGTTATGTACATGACCTTTATCAGTGTGTGTTGTCAGAACATAGGAGTATTTTCCCTCCAGTAAGCGATCCGCAAGTTCTTTGCCAATTTGATGGGCTTCTTCATAGGAAACTTCACCAGGGGAAAATGCCTGAATCAGATGAAATGCCTTATTTGTATTGTGCGGATCTCTGCAGTCATGTGTATGATCCAAAGTGTATTTAAAGTCAAGAACGGCTGTTTCGGGAGAGCAGGCAAAGGAAGAAATATATAGATTCTGGTCAGTTTTATCTGGATTGCAGATGTATTCTATTGCTTTATCAACGGTTGTTTTGATACCATGGATTTTTGTAACTGCCATATTTTTTCTATTAACTCCTTTATATCGTCCAGATCCTTTTGGTAAATTGTATTGGTACTGTTTATACGATGGGTGATCTGATTCAAATTGCTGCTGATATTGCCCAGCAGGGTATTCATTTTTCGGATATGAGAGTAGTCTACTTCATATACAAATCCATATAAGATCATTTTCCGTAGAAAGGCAGATTTGCTTTTCATCCTGGAAAGACGATATTTTTCTTCTAAAATGTATTGTTCGTCATCATTCAAATAAAATTGTACGGGATGAATTCTGGTACGTTTGCTCATTGAAATCCTCCAATTCGTTTTTTCTATAAAAAAGAGTACAAAAAAACTGTCTAACCAGTTCGGCTATGACAGTTATGGTACTTGGTTTTTTGTTGGTTTGGACAGATGTATCTGTAAGTTATTTTAACAGGACTGGGTGAAAGCGTCAAATTAAGAAATTATAAAATATGAGAGGGCCAGGGATACTCCCTGATACATTTTGGTAGAATGAACCGGAAAGGGAATTTGACAAAATGAGCCAGTTGTCATGACACTGGCAGTGCTTGCTTCTTTTGGGGTATAGCCTGCAAAGCAGGCTATACAAAAGCTATAAAACATAAATGGAACTGTGAGAAGTGGTTGAGAATATAATCCTGATAGCGTATAATCAGAGCAAGAAATCGTAAGTGAGGGATAAATTTGAAACGTGAGGAAATTTTTCAATATGTGAAAGAGCAATATGGAACGGAACCGGAATATTTATGGAAAAAAGATCCTGATTCTGCGGTGCTTCGACATAAAAATGGAAAATGGTATGCTATAATTATGGCAGTGGAAAAGAAAACACTGGGATTAGAAGAAGATGGAAAAATTAATATCCTGGATGTAAAATGTGACCCTGATCTGGTTGGGATGTTAATTCAAACGTATGGATTTTTACCGGGGTATCATATGAATAAGCGACACTGGATTACGATTCTTTTGGATGAATCTGTCAGTGAAGCTAAGACGCTAGATTTTCTGGATATGAGTTATGATTTAATTGACAGTGGGAAGTAATTAAAATTTAAAAGGAAGCCTTTCAGAAAAATCTCTGATCGGCTCCCAGGTATTCATTCTGGATATGTATAAGTTGGTCTTTGCAACAGGATATTTTCCCAATCTCGTTCATGGCGCAACACTCGGAGAATATGAATCTCTTTTGTTTCTTCCATTATAATATAAAAAATAATAGATGGCGGAAAAGATCTTTTATGTATGGAATATCCTCTGTACAGAATTTGAGTTCGGGGAAAGGCAGTACTGAACTGGCCTAAATTCTGCATTTGTTCTTTCAGATCAGATTGAAAACGGTCAGCACGTTGCTGGCCGAATTCTTCTTCAATATAATCTGCAATGTCTGTGACGTCGTAAATTGCTTCCCAGGTTAAAATAATTTTATATTCTTGCATTTCTTCGTGCATCCCTTAATTCTGTGATTTTGTGAAAAGCATCTTCCAGTGGCAATTCACGACCAGCTTCCATATCATCAATTCCCCGGTCTAACATGCGGAGAAGATGATTGTTTTCCTGGTTTTTATCGGTTGTAGGGACTTTTTTTGTTAATTCCATGAAATCACTCCAATCATACGGTTTATAAATAGTGTATGTTGTTCAGAAGTATCTATCCATAGTCTAGCATAGAATGGGTGGTAATACAATAAATTATTTTGCGGGAGCGTCCGTCAGACCGAGAAGATATTCGCAGGATTGCCAGATCATTAAAATCATATCCTGCAAGTTGTAATTTGGCAGCGAGTGTTTTCTGAGTAAGATTATGAGCCTTTCGTAATTCTTTTACCCGTTGTCCTATTCTGTTTTTACTGTTCGTTTTTTTATCCCAATAAATAATCATTCTGATCCTCAAAAGTTTCTAAAGATGAAGTATTATTATTGATTTTAAGGAAAAATATTGTTACTATACTTCTAAAGATGAAGTTTTGGAAAGTCTATTTGATTTTTGAATAATTGCGCGTCGCATTCTCGTTATTTTAGAGCGTAGCGGGCAATCTTGACAGAATCAGCTTTGTCGGACTTGATTTTGCGAAGAGAATCGTTATTAAAATCTTT
>NZ_JADPGO010000054.1:0-10129 GCF_015668165.1 Blautia sp. 1001283B150304_161114_C9
TGCAGACAGATATTCCCATTTACCATATTCGTTGTATAGGATTTCCGCGAATGTTTTTTTGATTTATAATGCGGAAAGCCCACTCCCGGTTCCCGGAAAAATTTCCGGAAAGCCCCTTCCAGATTTAACTGTACATTCGCCAGTGCAAGAGAATCTACCTCTTTCAGCCATGGATATTCTTTTTTATATCCGGCCGGCGTATTTTTCAGCATCTTTTTTTCTTCCTGATAATAACGGATCTTATCCGCAAGCATCCGGTTATAGAGAAAACGGCTGCAGCCGATCGTTTTTTCTATCTGAGTTATCTGTTCTTTATTGGGATAAATCCTTATTTTTACTGCCCGGTTTATCTTTCTCACCCTGACTTTCTATATACTGATGGATTGTTCCAACAGGTGCTGTATTTCAAAGATTTCTTTTGTTCTCTCTGCTATCTTATCGTCCAGCATCTTTCTGCCATATTTCATAACCAGAATCAAACAAAAACACTGCATGAGAATCATTATCTAAACTCATTATGTACACTCACTTATTGCCTATTTCGACCGTCCAAATCCCAAGAGCATATTGTTCTTTTCCTCTATTATAATATATTTATTGTGTCAGAACAAGTGTTTTGTGATTTTTTATAGATTTGAACAGTAACCAGTAACTCCAAGACTTACAAGGTTATCAACGTGACAGTAGAATGTGCGCAATAACTGTGTTATACTGATAATATCTAAATGCTTCAGATAACAAGCAATCAATACACTAGAGCGTGTCTGAAAAATACTTTCTGTAAGATGTACGTCACAATTTGTTGGTACACTCGTTACTATCTGAATCATTCAAGCCACATTCTCAGGAGGAAGAAATGTCGAAAAAAGAAATAAGTTTTACAGAAGGACCTGTGTTCCAGTCTTTGCTTCGGTTTGCCATTCCCGTGCTTGGAGCATTGATCCTGCAGGCTGCGTATGGCGCAGTTGATTTGCTGATTGTTGGAAAATTCGGAAATGCCTCGAGTATTTCCGCAGTAGGAACAGGAAGTTCCTTTATGCAGATGGCTACTTTTATCATCACAAGCCTTGCAATGGGCTCCACCGTAATAATCGGACATCACATCGGAGAACAAAAACCAAAGGAAGCAGGAAATGCGGTCGGAACTACGATCATTCTTTTTCTGATCATTGCTGTCATCATGACATTTGTACTGGAATTTGCCGCCGGAGGAATTGCGCATCTTTTACAGGCACCGGCTGAATCCTTTGACAAAACGATTCTTTATATCAGAATCTGTTCTGCCGGTATCGTTATTATTATTGCATACAATGTAATCAGCGGGGTGCTGCGAGGTGTGGGAAATGCGAACCTTCCACTTCTGTTCGTAGGAATTGCCTGCGTCGTAAATATTCTGGGAGATTTGCTTCTGGTTGGAGTATTTCACATGGATGTTGCGGGTGCCGCCATTGCCACTGTATTTGCACAGTTTGTCTCTGTTGTCTGTTCTGTCGTTGTATTAAGAAAGCAGGATATGCCTATAGAATTTTCCAGAGAACAATGTCGGATTTATAAGGAAGAGTTGGGGAAAATATTGAACGTAGGTGTGCCGATCGCACTTCAGGAGACAACGGTTCAGATTTCATTTCTTGTTGTAAATTCTGTTATCAATCAGATGGGTCTGATGCCATCTGCCGGATATGGAATTGCACAGAAAATCGTTTCCTTTATTATGCTGGTTCCGTCCTCTATCATGCAGAGTGTATCAGCATTTGTTGCGCAGAATATCGGTGCCGGAAAGAAAAGCCGGGCATGGAAGGGTTTTTACACTGCAATCATTACCGGATGTTCCGTTGGAATCATCATCTTTATGGTAGGATTCTTCGGAGGCGGAGTATTATCCTCTTTCTTTACCAATGATTCCGAGGTAATCGCGCAGAGTGCCGCTTACCTGAAAGGTTTCTCTGCCGACTGTATACTGACTTGTGTACTTTTCAGCAGTATCGGATATTTTAATGGCTGTGGAAAAAGTATTCCTGTTATGATCCAGGGAATCACTTCCGCATTCTGCATCCGAATTCCGGTATCTATCATTATGTCGAGATTACCGGAAACATCTCTGACTTATGTTGGAATGGCGACACCGATTACAACTGTATATGGAATTATCTTTTTTATGATCTGTTTCTGGCGATTGAATAAAAAAGCAGCCAAATAACCAAAATGGTTTCCCGTTATCAGTTCTCTTAACTGAGATATTGATAACAGGAAACTATTTCTAATCGTAAGCGATGAATAATCACCAAATATCTTTTCTATCTTTTCCGGCTCTTTATTTACAAATGCACCACAAAGCTCTTCAAGTACTTTTCCATCACTTAAAAATGGGTTCCTTTTTCTGCCAAATTAATTTATACCACTGCTTCCACTATCGTTTTCCCATTCACCATAATTTTCCGGATTCCCGACTGTTTTTTCCTGTTAAAGTTGAAGCTAAGCATATATCCTTTATCCACATGATAATCTTCCAGATATCCAACAAGCTGCTGCTCTCCACGCTTATTATACTCGTCACCGTGCCATATCTTTAATTCAATTATATATTGCCGTCCATGATAATCTACAATTACATCTGTTCTTCGAAGATCTCTTGTTCTGGATTCGATGTAATAATTTCCTGTCCCGTTAATAATCGGTTTCAAATATAGTAAAAAGAACTTCCGCCCCTGCTCTTCCAGAAATTTTTCATCAGATTCCCCGTAAATATCATGGAAATGAACAACAAAACGTTCCAATATCCGTTCCATATCCAGATATCCATTAACTATAAACTGACTCTTATCCTGCAGGGCTGCCTTATATATCTCTGTCTGCTGCATCTTTGCTTCTGTAAGATAATAATTATATAATCTCGTTTCAAAAATTCTGTTTGCAATAACCACATTCCCATTTTGGTTTTTAATAAAGCCAAACATCTGAGCCATATCAATCGAGGTTTCATCCGGATTATACGCGATATTTCTTCCTGTAAAAAGTAATGTTTTCAGCATAACACTTAACTCCGGATAATCGCATATTTTTCCAACTAATGATTCAAATAAAGGATTTTTCTCCGCAAGCAGAATACGCACTGCTTCATTAAAACCATTTTCCGTCCATACCAATTTCAGATTTTCATATTCGTCCCGTACCCTTTCATCCATCAGCTGGCAGATTCTTGAAACCAGAAACGGATATCCTGCCGTATACGCATATAGCAATTCTGACATTTTTGATATATTCATCCCTGTACGATGATCAATTTCGTACTCCTGCAACATCCCTGCTATCTCTGATTCAGAAAAACTCATTTCGATGCTGAAATCTGCGGCAATATTCCATGGACTGTTATATCTATGTCCTTCCTCTGGTCTGAGTTTTCTCTTCAAATTCTTAATATCATACACTCCTGCCAGAATCACCGACTGAAATCCCGGATAAAATTCTCTGTCCAGGTACTGTGCCCTAAGCTGCGCCAGAAAATCAATAAAAACCTGATTATTCGCTGCACTGTCTACTTCATCAATCATAAGAACTATTTTTCTGTCTGCCGCTTCACATATATCACTTAATCCCTCAAATAGCTCTTTCAGAGAAAAGTATCTGTTAGCATAATCGGCATCCTTTCTCATCTCGTCTATAACTGAGGCCATTTCGTTATTCATAGTCTTACAGTTTCTGCGAAGTACACGCAAAAAAGAACCAGCAAATGCTACTGAAAACACATTTCCATTACTAAATTTCTCATTGTCAAATGTCTGAAAATCAAGTAATACAACATAATATTCATCCCGAAGTATTTCTGCAAGCGCGCGCAAGGTTGTAGTCTTACCATATTGTCTGGCCCTGTTAATAGTAAAATATTTTCCTGCATCCACAAGCTCTCTAATCTGTTGTAAACGACCATTAATATTTACCATATAATGTTTCTCTGGAATACACACACCTGTTGTATTAAAAACTCTCCCCATTCATCACACCTCACAATCAAAAATGGTTCCCGGCTATCACATTTAATTAAAACAATGATAACATGAAACCATTTTAGCGTAAAGCAACATTCCAAAGGTTTTATATAACTTTCAGACAATGACTTACTCTCTCAACACCTCATAATGAGAAAACATCTCCCCGCTACATGAATCCAGAAACTTCATAATCTTATCTAAATACATTTCCATCGTCCTGTCATCGCTGCAGTAGGTCTCATGTCTGGTTCCCGGCAGGTATACATATTCACAGGAAGTGATTCCTCTGTGATTGATTTTCTCTGCAAATTTTCTCAATGCGTTTACAGATACAAAATCATCTTTTTCTGCCTGAAATAGCAAAACAGGTGCTGACAGTTTCTTCCATCCGCAATATTTTATGTACCAGCTCATTTTTACAGACGCCAGAAGCCATCCATAAGAAGCTGCACTAACCTGGAATTTTTTATTCTCTTTACGCAGCTCATTATATTTTTCAAATCTCGGTCTGGAAGTACATCCACTGGTTTCGAAAGTCTCACTACCATCATAAGGCTTCTGACCAGCCACATAGTCTTCCTTTTTTCCCAAAAGGCACTTCGTCTGTGCAATAGCGATCACCAATGGCCAGGGAACATTTCCGGTAAGCGGGCGAAGCATAGGAGAATTCAATATAATCTTCTGAAACAGTTGCGGTTCCCATGCAGCTGCGATTGTACCAATTGCCCCACCCATGGAATGAGCAAAAAGAACCAGCGGTAATTCAGGGTATGTTTTTTTTATCACATGGCATATTTTCAAAAAATCCCTCACATATCGCTTCCAGGTATCTATATGTACAAGAGATGGATCTGCTGTCAGGCGATAACTTTGTCCATGTCCCATATGTTCCGGCATATACACATGATATCCAGCCTTCAGAAAATAATAAATCATCTCATCATATTTCGGCGCTGCTTCTGTAAAACCATGGCTGATTATAATCACGCCTTTCGGTTTCTCTGCCAGGTAACGCTGTACATGAATTTTCCCCACTATCCCCGTGTCTTTTTGATGCAGATGATCCTCTGCACCAGGAACGTACCCCTCCTGACGGTGCGTTGCAAGATATGGTTCTATTTCATTATTCATTTTATACAAATATTCATTCTCATGTATTATTTCCATTCGTATGTACTCCTGTTACTTTTTCATAATTCTATTGCTATCTGCTTTTCACCATTCGATACATGCCTGTATTATAATCTTTACTGGTGCCTATTAATAATCCCATTAATCTTTTTCTCATTATAAAATACCAGTATAATCCCGCCTATACAACAGAATACTGCTGCCCCAAAAGCAGCAACTCTATAACCAGTTCCTTCTGCTGCCCCTATCGTCGAGACTGCGGTAAATATCAGCATAGAAATACTCTGCCCAAGTTTAAATGCAAATGTCCTTGCCGCATAAAACATTCCTTCACGATTGCTTCCTGATGTAATCGAGTCGCTCTGCGAAATATCTGCCACAACAGCCTGCGGAAGAATTCCGAAAATCGCCATAGGAAGAGCCGCCACGACTGTCAGGATCAGTCCCTGCACCGATGCCGGAATAAAGCTTATTTTTCCCATAAATCCGGTATAAAAATAGGCAAAGCTAAATACTGCAAATGCAAACAAAATCATCTTTTTCTTTCCAAGTTTAGGAGTAAGCTTATTTACCGGAATATAAAATACAAGGGACAATGCTGTCATTCCCACAAAATACAAAGTTGTCATCGTTTCCGGAAGCTTCAAAAGACTGGTGACAAAAAATGGAAGACCTGTCTGAAACATGGTAAGTGCGATCCAGTAGAAAATATCAGATGCCACAAACTTGCGAAATTCTGCATTCTTAAAAGTAGCTGCAAGAGATCCGAAAGCTGACTCCTTTGCAGGAACCGTATCTACATAATCCTTTTCACGAATGCAAAATACAGGTACAAGCATACAGATAAACGCTACAGCCGCCATCAAAGTAAAGGTCATACGAATAGCTCCAACTCTGCCAAATGCCGGAATGAACATCCCCCATATCGTAGGTGCCAGATACGCCACTGCAGTTCCGGCAATAAATGTAAAAGAAATGACTGTGGAAATATTAAGTCTTTCCTGCTGGGTATGTCCAAGTTCCGGAATCAACGCATTATATGGTGTACAGTACGCGGTAATGGATAGATAGTATGCCAGAATCATAATCAGCAAAAACACTCCATTGATCCAGCTATTTTTATTAACCGGCGACCAGAAAACCAGTACTGTAGAAAGCGCCAGCGGTAAAGATGCCCATTTCAGAAACGGAATTCTTCGCCCATTCTTTGACGTACATCTGTCAGATAAAGATGCGATCATTGGATCTGTAAAAGCATCAAAAATTCTTCCGAAAGCTGTAATTCCGCCAATAATAGTAAATATGCCGAAGACCACCAGCCCCTGTGGAATAAATACTGTCTGTCCCTGACTGATGGCTGTCTTATCCGGCTGATAAAAATATACAAGCCAGTTAGAAATAATCCCGGACAGCATCGCCCATCCAAATTGTCCAGCTGCAAACTGCCATATTTTCCCTGTTGCTAACTTTTTCATGATACACCTCCAGATTAAAAATATTTTAGAAATTTCTTATTCCTCTTAACAGTAGCTCTATAATGATACGGATCTGCTTTTCACTCTCCACATTCTGGTCAGATGACAGAATATCTCCTCCTACTGCCAATTTCTCCATCAGTGCAAGGAGGGTATGTGTCAGAGAGAAATACATCTCATCCACTGAACAGTTAAAAGAAAGACTTTTATCTACCAGACCTTTCTCGAGAGCAATGGTCACATAAGGTTTCAATTTAAGAATCCCATTTTCATAATCAGCCAAATGTTCCTCTGATACATTATACTTTTTCACAAAAACATCAAATTCGTGAAGAAACTTCAAAAACGGCTTTTGCTCCAGAAATATCCTGCAAAAAACATTCAAAATTTTCCGTAACTGATCATAGCCTGAACTTTCGATGCCATCCATTTTCAAAGTAGCCTCTGATTTTGCATCAGCAATATTTGGCATATTACCCGTCTCCAACTCTCCTAAGTATTTCTCCGAAACCTTTTCCCAGTATACTTCTGCAGTCTCAATTACCAGTTCTATCTTTGAAGAAAAATAACGATACACCGTCGCTGCTCCCACACCTGCCCGTTTCGCAACTTCCTCCATCGAAGTATCCTCCACACACTTCTCCTGAAACAATTTCATAGAGGCATTTATAATTCTATCTCTTCTCTGCTGCGCCTGACGCACACGTGTTGGAGATGTGCCTTCTATTTTTTCCATCTGCTCACCGCCTTTTGCATTTTATGATAGTAATACTATCATTTTTATATGTATCATACAATATATTTTGCTCTATTTTAAAATTTTTATATATATTATATAAATCCATCTGTCATTTTTTGTGCATCTTATCAGCTCTTGTTCTTGTAATACAAAATTCTCAAAATAATCCTCAGGCCTGTCAATACCAGATTCAGAAATAAAAAAATGGTTTTCCGTTATCAATTCTCTTAATTGAGACAGTAATAACGAAAAACCATTTTTTATCAAATATAGATATTCATTTTTTCTCATATCTTTCAATCAGACACTGATGTTCTTTTGTCTTCTTGTCATAGTTTATCCCAACCAGCAAAATATCTCCGGTATAATCCAGAACTGAATCCGGATATTGCTTTTCCTTAATCTGTTGCAATGCTGTCTGAGCCTTCTGATTCCATTTCAATTCTACAATAAGAGCCGGATAATCAGACCTATATTCCGGTTTTGGAATATAAACAAAATCCGCAAAACCACGTCCTGTCGGAAGTTCCCTAACCGGCTTAAAATAATACTGTATCGTACTTAAATAGCCAATCGTAAGAACACTACTAAGAGAATTTTCATTGTTATATTGAATAACAGAAGCATATTCCCTATGGATTTTTTCAATACCTTCTGCTACCGCCTGCGCATCCAGATCCAGCGTAGCTTCCAGCAATTCTTCGGAATCGCGTGAAAAAGCGGCCATTTCATTCCAATGTTTTCTACGCACTGCCTTTGACAATTCCTGACGAATTTCCTCATTTGGGACAAATGCCCGTCTCCGATTCTGATCATAGGCCAGATATCCCAGATGTATCAAATATGTCAGAACATCATCACGACTGGAAAAACTTACCATATCATTTTGAAAAGTTGTCACATCAACCTCTACAGAATCTCCTGACAACATTTCAATAATAGATGACTTTAAACCATCAAAATCCATGTTAAGCAATGGTACAACAGCCTCGTAAGATGCCGTTTCTGACCAGTAACTTTTAAATTCCCCTCTAAGCATTACACTTACAACTGCCTGCGGATTGTATGTTTGATAATTATTTAAAAGATAACCATCATACCATCTTTTTACCTTATCATAATTCTGATGATATTTTCCGGCAAGTGCCTTTACTTCTTCTTCTGTAAATCCAATATACGGAGCCATATTTCCAGATCCCAACATTGTAAATTCATCAAAATTATTGAGTGCCGACTGCGTTTTCAACTTTTTAATCGGAAGAATACCTGTCAAAAATGCCAGCGCCATATATTTCGTAGGTTCAATTCCCTTAAACATTCTCCGTAAAAGTCCAATATATGCTTCCTGAATATTCTGATTCTGTGCCTCATCACGTATCAGAACATCCCACTCATCAATGATCACAATGAATCTGTTTCCTGTTTCCTGATTTATAATAGACATCGCATCCGGAAGTCCTGTCACATCAGAATCTAAGATATCCGGGTATTCCTTTTTTAATTCCTCTACTATATTATTCTGAATCGTATTCACTATTTCGCTGATATTATTCTCTGTAATAAACCATTGAACATCAAAATGTATCACATCATACTTATTCAGATATTTATGAAAATCTTCCGTATCACTCACAGCTAAATCCGCAAACAGATTTTTCGAATCACATCCCTTACTATAATAAGCAGCCAGCATATCTGCCGTAGTAGATTTTCCAAAACGTCTTGGACGGCTGTTGCATATAAATGCCTGTTTGGTATCAATAACTTTATTGGTATACGATAAAAATCCCGTTTTATCCACATATATTTCCGAATTCACCGCTTTTTGAAAAGCACTGTTATCCGGATTCACAAATCTCCCCATTCTTTACACCTCATAATCAAAAAATGGCTTTTCCCAATATACATCATTCCCCGAGAAGCTCCCCATATAAGAATTCCGGACAAATGTATCCATCAGGTCTCCTCCAATCTGAAGATTTTCTTTTTACTGCATGAGTAAGTTCCTGTCGTATTTCCTCATTTGGAACAAATGCAGTTCTTCTGTTCTGGTTATATCCCAGATAGCCAAGATGGATCAAATACGTAAGTACATCATCTTTGCTTTGTATATTTACCGTATCATTTTTGAAAGCAGCTGTATTTACTTTAATCGAAGCACCGGAAAGTATTTCAATTATAGCATTTTTCAAACCATCATAATTCATATTGATAAAAGGAACAATTGCTTCATAAGAAGCAGTCTCAGACCAGTAACTTCTAAACCTGCCCCGCACACAAACACTTACTACTGCTTTAGGATTATATACCTGATAGTCCTCCAGCAAATAACCATCATACCAATATTTTACTTTCTCAAAATCTCTGTGATATCTTTCGCAAAGATCCTTCACTTCAGCTTCTGTAAATCCAATATATGGCGCCATCACTCCTGCATCAAGCATTGTAAATTCATCAAAATTATTTAATGCAGACTGCGTTTTTTCTTTCTTTATCGGCAAAATACCTGTAAGATACGCCAACTGAATATATTTTGTCGGTTCCGTTCCCTTAAACATTGCCCTCAAAAAATTAATGTACTTTTCCTGTACTTTTTTATTTGCCGCTTCATCTCTGATCAGAACATCCCACTCATCAATAATTATAATAAATTTCTGTCCGACAATATTTTTAATACGCGAAAGACTTTCCGACAAACTTATCTCTTCTTCAGGCAGAACACCAGGGTAAATCTCTCTCAATTCAGCCTGTACGGATTTCGTAATAAACGCTACAACATTATCCACATTATCACAATT
>NZ_JADPGO010000055.1:0-10013 GCF_015668165.1 Blautia sp. 1001283B150304_161114_C9
GCAGTTATTCGTGTTCAGTATACGGATATGCAGGTACAGGAGAGTGTGACAATAGAGGAAGCGAATGAAGGGGAAAAGGAGTAAGATAGTTGGTTTTTTTGTGATAAAATAAAGAAAAAACGGGAAGGTATCAAAAATTATGAAAAAGGATTCAAGAATGACAGAGGGAAGTATCTCCAGAAAGATTATTTTTTTTGCCATTCCACTGTTTCTCGGAAATCTGTTTCAGCAGTTGTATAATACAGCAGATTCCCTGATCGTAGGCAATTTTCTTGGAAGTAATGCGTTGGCTGCAGTCAGTTCTTCCGGAAATCTGATTTTTTTGATGGTGGGATTTATCAATGGAATTGCCATGGGAGCCGGAGTTGTTGTTGCCAGATATTATGGGGCAAAAATAAAGGACTGCCTGCAGAAAGCAATCCATACAACCGTAGCGTTTGGACTTATGGCTGGTGTAGTGCTGACGGTTATGGGAATGTTTCTGGCTCCCAAAATTCTGGTACTGATGGGAACACCTGCTGATGTGCTGCCGGAGTCCATCGTGTATTTCCGAACATATTTTGCAGGATCCATAGGGGTTGTTATGTACAATATTTTTGTTGGAATCCTGCAGTCTGTCGGAGATAGTCATCACCCCCTGATTTATCTGATCATCTCTTCATGCATCAATGTTGTACTGGATATTTTTTTTATTGCAGGTCTTGGTATGGGTGTTGGTTCAGCTGCACTGGCAACAGCTATTTCTCAGTTTGTCAGCGCCATTCTTTGTATGATCCACCTGATGCGTGTGGAAGAAGAATATCGGTTAGAGTTGAGAATGATCCGTTTTGACAGACATATGCTAAAACAGATTATTCAGAATGGCGTGCCGTCCGGGTTCCAGAATTCAGTGATCGCTATTGCAAATGTTTTTGTGCAGTCAAATATCAATGCATTTGGGAAAATGGCAATGGCAGGCTGTGGTTCCTATTCAAAGGTGGAGGGATTTGCTTTTTTACCAGTAACATGTTTTACAATGGCTCTGACAACTTTTGTCAGCCAGAATCTTGGTGCCAGACAGTATGAACGTGCGAAAAAAGGTGCAAGATTTGGAGTTATTTGTTCGGTGATCATTGCAGAATTGATCGGTATTATCATATATGCGGCGGCACCGGTACTGATTGCTGCTTTTAACAGAGATCCAAGTGTAATACATTATGGTGTGATGCAGGCGAGAATAATTGCGTTGTTTTATTGTCTGCTGGCATTTTCGCATTGTATTGCAGCAGTACTACGCGGATCCGGTCATGCGGCAGTCCCCATGATAGTCATGCTTTGTGACTGGTGTCTGTTTCGTGTGAGCTATATCACGGTAGCAGTCCGCCTTATCTCAGATATCCGGGTGATATTCTGGGCATATCCCCTGACCTGGAGCATCAGCTCTGTGATTTTCCTGTATCTGTTTTTGAGGGGAAAATGGGTATACGGATTTGAGAAAGAGAAATAGATAGAATCGGAAACAGCAGCTATATACAAGGCTGCTGTTTTTGCCCGATGATTAAAAAATATCTTGACAGAGGTATTGATTTTGTTATAGTATTAGATTCAATAAAGGGGAGTAACCTACGTTTGAAAATCTGCGTTTGCAGTGTCGTCAGTACGGTGGAGACATCCGGCGCTGCAAGGAAATGGTGAGACTTTTATTGCATTTTTTGTTATGCAATAAGGGTTTCTTTTTTTATATCATTTTATTAAAAATCCTTCATTGCATAAAAAATTACAGTTGGTGAATATTTGCAAAAAAGGAGGCAAAGGTAATGAAGGAAATCTATCAACAAACAGTAGAAGAAGTTCTGGATCACGTGGAAAGCAGGGAATCAGGGCTTACCAGTGAACAGGTTGAAAGATCCAGAGAGAACTGTGGATGGAATGAGCTTGCAGAAGGAAAGAAAAAAAGTATTTTACAGATTTTCTTTGAACAGTATAAGGATTTTCTGGTGCTGATCTTAATTGCATCGGCAGTGATATCCGGTATGCTTGGAGATGTGGAAAGCGCAGCGGTTATCGTGATCGTTATTACGATTAATGCGATTTTGGGAACCGTACAGACAGTAAAGGCTGAGCAGTCTTTGCAGAGTTTAAAGAAGCTTTCCGGACCGGAAGCAAAAGTATTGCGCAATGGTGTGGCTGTCCAGCTCCCTGCAAGAGAACTGGTTGTGGGTGATGTGATTCTGCTTGAAGCAGGTGATATGATTCCGGCAGATGGAAGACTGATTGAAAATGCAAGTCTTAAGGTCGATGAAAGTGCTCTTACCGGTGAAAGTCTTGCGGTTGAAAAGAGCATGGACACTATTTTGGCAGAAGCACCACTTGGCGATCGGACAAATATGCTGTTTTCCGGAAGTTTTGTCACATATGGGCGTGGCAAAGCGGTTGTAACAGATGTAGGTATGCAGACAGAGGTTGGAAAGATTGCGGGACTTCTGAAATCGACTTCTGAAAAACAAACGCCACTTCAGGCAAATCTGGATGATTTTGGGAAAAAGCTTTCGATTCTGATACTGATATTTTGCGGAATTCTGTTTGCAATCAATGTATTTCGTGGCGAGAAGATCAGCAGTGCATTTATGTTTGCAGTAGCACTTGCAGTTGCAGCAATTCCGGAAGCGTTAAGTTCCATTGTGACAATTGTTCTTTCTTTTGGAACACAGAAGATGGCAAAGGAGCATGCAATTATTCGTAAGCTTCAGGCTGTGGAAGGCCTTGGGAGTGTATCTGTTATCTGTTCGGATAAGACAGGAACGCTCACACAGAACAAAATGACAGTAGAAGATTATTATATTGATGGAAAAAGGATTTCAGCAGCTGCAATTGATGCGGCAGATCCGGCACAGAGATGTCTTTTGGATTACAGTATTTTATGTAATGATTCAACAAATGAAAATGGAGTGGAGATCGGAGATCCGACGGAAACGGCATTGATCAATCTGGGCAGCAGATGCGGAATAGAGGCTGCCGATGTAAGAAATCTTTATCCAAGAGAAGGAGAGCTTCCTTTTGATAGTGACCGTAAGATGATGTCAACACTTCACAGAATCGATGGCGAGAACAGGATGATTGTAAAAGGTGCTGTTGACAGGCTTCTGGAACTGACAGAGAGGATTTGGACAAAGGATGGAGTCCGGGAAATTACAGAAGCAGATAAAGAAAAGATCCAGATGCAGAATCAGGATTTTTCGATGGAAGGGTTACGGGTACTGGCGTTTACTTATCGTGAAATTCCGGAGAATCATATATTGACGATGGAAGATGAGAAACATCTGGTATTTCTTGGCCTGATTGCTATGATGGATCCGCCCAGGGAAGAATCAAAGGCTGCAGTTGCAGAATGTATAAAAGCGGGAATCAGACCGGTCATGATAACGGGAGATCATAAGATCACAGCAGCGGCAATTGCAAAGAGAATTGGAATCTTACATGATCTGTCGGAGGCATGCGAGGGTGCTGATATTGAAAATATGAGTGATGAGCAGCTGAGGGAATTTGTTCCGAATATTTCTGTGTATGCAAGAGTGTCACCTGAGCACAAGATCCGTATTGTCCGTGCATGGCAGGAGAAAGGGATGATCGTAGCAATGACCGGAGACGGTGTGAATGATGCTCCGGCATTGAAGCAGGCAGACATTGGTGTCGCAATGGGAGTGACTGGAACCGAGGTTGCAAAGGATGCCGCAGCAATGGTGCTTACAGATGATAATTTTGCAACAATTGTAAAAGCAGTGGAAAATGGGCGAAATTTATATCAGAATATCAAGTATGCGATCCAGTTTCTTTTGTCAGGAAACTTTGGCGCGATTCTGGCAGTTCTTTGTGCATCGCTTGCAGGACTTCCGGTTCCCTTTGCACCAGTGCATCTGCTGTTTATCAATCTTTTGACAGACAGCCTTCCGGCAATCGCACTGGGTGTGGAGCCTCATAGCAGTGAGGTGATGAATGAGAAACCAAGATCTGCAGACGAGTCAATACTGACAAAAGATTTTCTTGGTAAGATCGGACTGGAAGGTTTTGTGATCGGTGTGATGACAATGATTGGATTTTTGACAGGATATTACCAGAATGGTGCATTGCTGGGAAGTACCTACGCTTTCGGAACACTTTGCCTGGCACGTTTGTTTCATGGATTTAACTGCAAATCGGATCATCCGGTTATCTTTACAAAACGTTTCTTTAATAATAAATGGCTTCAGGGAGCATTTGCACTTGGGGCAGTACTTATTACAGCAGTACTTACGGTTCCTGGACTTCATTTTATGTTTAAAGTGGAGACGTTGAACCTGATGCAGCTTGGATGCGTATATCTGTATGCGTTTGCCAGCCTTCCGATTATTCAACTGCTTAAATGGATACGCATGAAATTAAGAAAAAGAGGGGAAAGATAGTGAGTCTTTCATCAGGTATGCATCGGAAGCTTTTGGTTTTTTATGGTAAGGGCGAAAATGTAATTTTACTGAAGTTTTGGAAACAGCAGCTATATACAAGGCTGCTGTTTTTGAGTATAATAGTAGAAATAAGCAGTGCAAATTGAGGAAGGATCATTCAAATGATAGTTAACAAGTGTTCGGAAAATTTACTTAAAAAATCAAAAAAATTATATGAGAATTATAGGGACAACTGTACAGTTGTCCAGAGAATGCTGGAAAAATATAAAAAGATATATCCCAATATTTCTGATTATTCTATTATGCATTTTATAGATATTGCAGAATTTTGCGATTTAATAATGGACAGAAAGAAACTGGAAGGCTTGAATGAAGATGAGTGTTACTGTCTTTTGCTGGCAGCCCTGTTTGCGCATACCGGATTTGGTTTAAATCAGGAAATCATGAACAGATATATAAACAGACTGGGAATTCAAAAGCAGACTCAATCGCTTACATTCCTGCAGATCATGAGCAAATATCATGTTTTGTTCAGTGCGTGTCTGATAGAAGAATATGGAGATATATTTGAATTTCCGTCAGAGAAACATAAACATGCCATAACCAGTATGCTGTATTTTATTGGCGGAAACAGCGATGATATAAATCAGCTGGAAGAAATTTTGGTATTAGACAATAAAAATACTGTCAGATTGAAGGATCTGGCAGCAGTTCTTGTGGTTGGAAATCAGCTTGCAGAATTGAAAAATATAAATCCTGATCTGGATTATGAGGATTTTGATAAATATAATTCTGAAGAGATTGTTGGATTTGTTGAAAGAAATGTCGTAAGAAGCATTTCCGTTAAAGGTGGTAAACTTGTGATAGAAGCAGGTGGATCAGATTCAGCATATGCACTGATTGAAAGAAAAGTCAATATAATTATCAATAATTTTAATAAGATTCTCAGAAGTCTCACTCATGAGTCGGGTGACAATACCAGTCTTTTTTGCATTGATTCGATAGAGCTCAAGTGTGTTCTATCTGCTGAAAATTCAGAGAAGATCTATCTTAATAAAGAAATTGAAGAATCATGGACAGAAGAAGATATAGAACTTTTTCATAAACTTTCT
This sequence comes from Blautia sp. 1001283B150304_161114_C9, assembly GCF_015668165.1. Lineage (NCBI taxonomy): Bacteria > Bacillati > Bacillota > Clostridia > Lachnospirales > Lachnospiraceae > Blautia > Blautia sp. 1001283B150304_161114_C9. Next base: position 5,531 of record NZ_JADPGO010000055.1, read on the forward strand.
TTTGAAGAAAGAGTGTTTTATGCGGATTATCTGTCTACAGAGTTTGAGATCACCAAGTTTCTTGTGGACTTTGCAAAGACAAACAACGCAGTACTTGCGGGATTAGAGTATAGAGTAAAATCACCGAAGTCCTTATATAATAAGCTCTATCAGAGAGTAGAGAAATCTTTTTTCGATTCAATAGCGGATGTTATTCGTTATACAGTGATACTGGAGCCGAAAAATTATGTTGAACAGATACGCTCTGTGACAGATGCTCTGCATGAGAAAAACTGGAAGATCTATTCGTTGAAAAATTATTGGGTCAATGACAGCTTTCCATATAATGGTGTAAATGCCAAGTTTAAAAACTCACGCAACTATCGTATTGAAATCCAGTTCCATACTCAGGAAAGCTTTGATGTGAAAATGAGTGAGGAAGATCATAAACTGTATGAACAAAGAAGAGTTTTAGAACCGGGCTGTGATGAATATAACAGAATATTACAGTTACAGCTGAAATTATATTCAGATATGGAATATCCTGAAAATATTGCAGATTTAGAAAAAATTTAACTGAATCAAGCGGATATTCGCAATCCGCTTCGCTACTTGCTCATAACCGAATAACTGCTCCGCAGTTTATCAGAAGGAGCTTGCACTCCTCCTGATACAAGCAAGTCCCCACCCACTGCTTATTGCTTTTCGCAATTGAAGCAGGGGACTTGCTTGATTCGGTTAAAACCTGACAACAGCAGATGGCAGTTCTCCATATTAGTATATGTTCTGCATAGAAGCCTGTGAATGGTTGTAAGAGAGAAGATTTATGAAAATAGTGAAAAATAAACAATCCAACAGATAAACTCTTGAAGATAATGTGGTGTTATGTTGTATTATGTGGATTTTTGTGAGATTTCAGTAGAAAATAGCTTGTGATTATAATGAAAACAAGGTATACTAGTATAAAAGACAGCAGTCGGGAGAACCATTTTCCCGTCTCGTAAGGAGGATAAAATGGCAAAAAACTATGATGGCATGGCAGTTGGGGCATTTGAACTGGATAACCTGGTAGCTTGCTTTGTCGCTCTCGATGCAGCATCCAAGGCTGCAAACGTAACGATTCAAAGCGTCGAACGAAACCGACTGAAAAGCGGAGCATGTGTAAAAATACGCGGCAGTGTTTCTGATGTGAATGCAGCAATGGAAGTGGCCTTAGAGACAGCCAAACCCCTTGGCAAGATTGTTTCTCACACAGTGATCGCATCACCTTCCGCAGATACTGAAGTGGCACTTAAGATGACCATTAACAAATAGAACATGTCAGGAGGAAATGAGAAGATGTCATATGGAGCATTAGGATTAGTAGAGGTTGTGGGAAGCTGTAATGCAGTAGTTGTCCTTGACCAGATGCTGAAAACATCAGATGTGGAATTCCGTACCTGGCATACCAAGTGCGGAGGTCACGCAACTATATTCTTAAGTGGCGATATAGCAGCAGTAAAGGCAGCAGTAGATGCTGTAAAGGGAAACCCGCCCTGTGAAATTATAGCAGCAGCTGTAATCTCAGCACCGTCTGAAGAAACATCAAGACTGGTGAAAGAAGAGGAAGAAAAACACCATAAATAATAGCTAAAAGGACTTTCTGTAAATCAGTAAATGAAATGCAGAAAGTCTTTTTGGAATATGTATAAAGATTCTGCAGTAAAGAAGTGTCAGGGTATTGAAAATGATGTGAAGGTAGTATTAAATCAAGAAGGCAGGTATTTCGGAAGATGGATTATAAGAGTGTAAAAATATCAGAAGATGCAAAAATTGCAAGGCAGTCAGTGGTTATTGGAGATGTAACTATCGGGCGTGACAGTTGTGTTCTTCATTATGCTGTGATACGTGGCGATGATGCTCCGATTGTGATTGGTGAGGAATCTAATGTTCAGGAAAACTGTACGATTCATGTAAGCCGTAATATGCCGGTACATATTGGGAATAATGTGACAGTTGGACATAATGCAGTGCTTCATGGATGTATGATCGGTGACCGTACATTGATCGGAATGGGAGCGGTTGTTCTTGATGGTGCCAGAATAGGTAAGGATTGTATCATAGGAGCAGGAAGTCTTGTGACAAAGAACACAGTGATACCGGATGGTTCTCTGGTGATGGGAAGTCCTGCAAAGATTAAACGAAACCTTACATGGGAAGAAAAGCTGGGAAATCTTGAAAACAGTAAAGAGTATGTTTCTGTGTCTGCCGAAATGCAGAAGCAGGGTGTATTGTAAAAATCAGACAATAAAAATATATCCCCGGAACTTTATGTAAAAACAGTGGAGTTCCGGGGATATTTATGTATATCAGACAGTAATCTTAAACCAGTCTTTTTCTTCAAAATCTACTACTGTGCAGTCATTTGCATAAGTGCATTCCGGAAGAATGATCATGGCATGGAGTACTTCATTGTTTAAAGGAAGAGGACATAAATGCCAGATAGCAGCATTGATCTTCACCATAGTTCCTTTTGGAACTATGAATGCTCTGGTAAGTTCTGGAACAGGTGCGCCTGCAGAAGCCGGTGCTACATGTATGATCATGTCATCATCCAGTGCAACAATTCCTTCCCAGGTAGTTGTGTGATATTCAGCAGCTTTAACGATGCGTTCATCTTTATGTACTGCAATAGGTGAAAAACCAATGGATCCCATACAGGTACCGGAAATACGGTCTGGATAAAATTTATGTATTTCACCCTGTAATGGATAGCCTTCTGGCTCTGTCATGCTGAAAAATGTACCAAATGGTGCAAAATCTGCAGCATTGATTTTTGTTGCTTTTAGTTCTCTCATGATATAATACCCCCTTATATAGTATTTTATGAAAAGTTTTGATTATTTTTTGTGTATGACTGGTGGAAGATCACAGTGATAAGCGATACCCAGTGGGGTTACCAGCAGAGGATGTACCGGACGATAAACAGGTAGCCCAAGCTTTTTTTCAAATACGCCTGTGAAATCTTCAAAACTTGCGGAACCGCCTACAACATATACAGCGGGTACCTGGTAGCCTGTGAGAAATTTCTGAGTGATCGTGGCCATTTTTTCTACAGTTGCTTTGATTACAGGGAAAATTTCAGCTTCTTTTGAACGATCTGTTTTTAAAATTTCAGCTTCTTCGTATGGGATGTTATAGTGCCCTGCTACAGTCATGGTCATGTGACTGCCGCCGGTAGCTTCATCGTCTGTGTAGATTACTTTGCCGTTTTTGAGAATACTGATTCCTGTAGTGCCTCCACCTACATCCACTACAGCGCCGTCTGAAATCTTAAGTACAGCAGCTGCAGCGGTGGGTTCGTCTACGATATTGGAAACCTCAAAACCTGCACCCTCCAGCACATATTGAATACTTTTTGAACTTCCTTCGGAAACTCCGGGTGGGATTGCAGCTGCAGCGTAAGGAAGTTCAGTTTTCAGTTTTTCTTCAAGTTCAGCCTTCAGCCGTGTAACAAGCTGAACAGATTCATAATAATTGACGATCACGCCGTCTCTGATAGCCTGGGAGGGAGCGGATATGCCAGCAATCGGACGGTTGGTAGTGTCTACAACTGCCAGAACTGTATTAGCTGTACCCAAATCCACACCTACCTTCAGGCGGCCTTTGAATTTTTTGCATTCACCGGTTTGAACAAGATCGGCGAAATTTGATAAAGTTCTGTTTTTCAATTCCATATCTGTATACTCCTGATATTTTATTTTATAGATGAGATCGTTTGACATTGTTACTGCTCATTCCGTTCTCAGCAACATGTTTTTCGATTTTTGCTGTTTCAGAAAAAACAACAAAAAATTGCAAACAGATATTATATATTATAGAATAATCAGTATGGAAAAGCAACAAAATATGCCGTCAGGTTATGAAAAGGATAGAAAAATTATTGGTAAATATCAAAGTTTTCATTAAATATTTTTTCATTGTGTGATAAAATATTTAATGAACTTAAATACTTCTTGAATTCTTAAATAAAGAAAGGATGCGGAGAAAAATGAAAAAAAATTAATGGTTTGGATAATGGCTTTATGTATATGTGCAGGGCTGACCGGCAATACAGGAGTGATTAATGTATTTGCCTCTGAGTATACTGAGGGTCTGACCATCTAACTAACCGATAAATAAAATAATGAATTAGTAAAAAGTTGATGAAAAGTCTGTAAATGTAATGTGCCATTGGAGTTTAGCGCAATAGAGTTTGAATATTGTGAATCGCTTGAAGTGTTGGAAGAATTCTTTCATAAATATATTAATATTAGAAATTGTCAGCTATTAAGGATTAATCCTGAAACGAAGAAGTGGAATTGCTCTATGGCAACAAGGGCGAATCGCAGGGAAACCAGGTATTTGCCGATTTTCTGCCCCATCTGATCAGGGTAATAGAAAATGCTGGAATGCTGATCATTGATGAATTTGGCAATAGTCTTCATAATAAATTGGCTGAAAAAATTATTGAATTCTTTATGGA
>NZ_JADPGO010000056.1:0-9987 GCF_015668165.1 Blautia sp. 1001283B150304_161114_C9
GGAGTAATGATTATCAAAGACAATATGGCAAATATGTGTGCAAAAGTAACTTCGACCTATATGGAATTTACTCTTGCCTTTGGTCCAAAACCGGAATTTAGTTTTTCATTTAAGTAGATTTATTATAATGTGGAAAATTTACATATTTGCTATGGAAAATAGAACAAATGTTCGATAAAATCATAACTGTAAACGAGCTCGAAATATTTCAGCACTGCAGGCTGGAAAAGAAAATGAAAGTGAGGACAGTAAATATGAATCGAAAAGAACTTATAGAGAAACGAAGTATCAATACAAAAGTATTTGAAAATCAGGACCATTCCTGTACAGCAGAGATTTATCTTGCTCCTGTACATTATAAGGATACAGATGGAACCTGGAAGGAAATGGATAATAAGCTGGAAGAGTCATATGAAACAAGTGTTTATGCACAAAAAACAAATCTTGTTTCAGAAGAAGGTTTCACAAACAGGAAGGGAACTTTTGGGGCATTTTTCGCCAAAAAAACATCAGAAGATAATATGATGAGGATTAAAGATCAGTATGGCAGTATTTCATGGGGCGTAGAAAACTGTAATACGGTAGAAGCTGTAAAACAGAAAGATAATACCGTTTGTTATCCTGAAATCCTGGAGGGAATGGAACTGCGCTGTCGTGTAAAGGGAATGCGTATGAAAGAAGATATGGTATTGCTTAGAAAGGAAGCTGCAAAATCATATACATATCTTTATCAGACAGAAGGACTTGTACCTGAGTTGAGGGAGAAAGAAGTACTCTTCTTTGATGAAGGTCAAAACGAAATTTTTAGGGTTCAGGCTCCATATATGAGAGATTTTTCAGGATCAAAATCAGAAAGTATTGAGGTGTCAGCTGAGATGACTGCTGATGGTAAGTGCAGAGTTACTTTTACTCCTGATAGAAACTGGTTAAATGAAGCGAGCAGGAAGTTTCCGGTAGTGATTGATCCTGTGACAACTACTTCCAAAGCAGCGACAGATATTGAAGATGCTTATATTTCATCTAAAAATAATACAGACAATTATTATAACAATGAAAATCTCTGGTTAAAAGGAGGAAACGAAATCAGAAGAAGTTTTCTGAAATTCCAGTTGCCTGAGATTAAGACAGGAGACATGATTGTAAATGCACGTCTTGTAATGGTATCGCTGGGAGAGAATGGTGCAGAGAAAACAATTGCTGTACATAAAGTGATTCAGAGCTGGGAATCAAAAACCATTAACTGGGATAATAAACCAATTTATGAAGAAACAGTTCAGGATTTATGCAAGTTTACTGCTGATAAAATCAAATATGTTGTGATGGATATTACCAGAATGGTAAAGGAGTGGTACAGAGATGGCAGTAATAATGGGCTGATGCTGAAAGAAATTGACGAATTATCAGGTTCCGTACAGCTGATGTCATCAGACTGGGATTCTTCACTCAGTGATTACAGACCCAAAATTGAAATTTCTTATGTAAACTATTCCGGACTTGAAGATTACTGGACGTATCATAGTCAGAATATCGGACGTGCAGGGACTGTCCATGTAAACGATTATAACGGAAATCTGATTCTGGAACATCGTGTCATGGAAACATCAGGAAGCAGAATGCCGGCAGAGGTATCGTTGGTTTATAACACAAATGATAAGGATACCAATATTGGATATGGAAAAGGATTTCGTTTAAATTTCCATCAGATTATCCATAAAAAATCAATAGCGGGGAATGTTTATTATGCTCATACAGATGCAGATGGTACAGTTCATTATTTTGTGGAAAAAGAAGTAGAAAAGGATGGCAATACGGTTAAAGAGTGGAAAGATGAAACAGGGCTGGATCTGACCCTGATCCGAAACTTAAAATCAGAAGAACCTTACACAATACAGAATAAAGACGGAAATAGTATGGTGTTTAATGAGTCTGGATATTTGATTGCGGTAAAAGATAAAAACGGAAATAAATTAACGGTTTCATATGTGAATAATCGTGTAAAAAATATTACAGATGGAGCCGGGCGAATTATTACACTAAATTATTCTCTGGGAAGCGATGGAGAAGAAGCAAACCTGATTCAGGCAGTATCACCATCGGGCAATAAGAAGACTTTTGCCTATACCGCAGGAAGGCTTACCACGGTAACAGATATAGATGGCAAAAAAGTATTTTACACATATGACAGTAATGGAATGCTTGCCAGTGCAGAGAATATTAATGGATATCAGGTAAAATACGGGTATTATACAGAGGAACCCCATCGTGTAAAATCTATCGCAGAGTATGGAGATGGAACAAAAGGTAAAAGCCTTGCTATGACGTATGGATATAACAGTACAAAATTTACAGATAACAAAGGGCGAAAAGAGATTTACCGATTTGATAATAATGGAAATCTGCTTCATGTACATGATGGTTTTGGGCATGCTGTAAGCTGTAAATATAATGTTGACGGAAATCATGTAAACCGTCTTGAGAATGCTACCAAGTTACAGGACAATGTAGTGCAGCTGCTGAAAGATCCAGTAGTGCAGGCTGAAAATACTCCTTGGACATCAAAGATTTCTCCGAAAGGTGCCGGAAATACAGAAATCAATACAATAGCAGCTGAATGCATGATGGGAAATCGTTCACTGAAGGCAGAATGCACTTCCGTGAGTGGATATGCATACTGGGCACAAAATGTTAAAGTGAAAAAGGGAATAACCTATACCGCATCCATGTATGTAAAAGCATCTGTCAGTGAGACTGCAGAAGATGGAGGTGCAATTCTGAGAGTCCGCTATATGGACAAAGATGGGGTACAGCAGCTGAAAGACAGTGAAATTATCAAAAAGACAACAGAAGGTTTTGTACGCCTGACTAATACATTTACTGTTCCGGAAGACAGCAGTGATACTGTTGTTAAGGTTTATATGGTTATGTGGCATGCCAAAGGTGTAATGTATGGTGATATGGCACAGCTTGAAACAGGAACGTCCGCTAACAGATGTAACCTGATTGATAATGGGGATTTCCACCTTGGAACTACAGAAGGATTTGAGAAAAATGAAAGCAACACGGATGGTCTTTCAGAAGTTGGAATCGAAGATAATATTCCGATTAAAAGTCAGCTTCTGGTAACTGCATCTTCGCAGGGAGTTTTAAGGAAAACCCCATCAGATACGGGAGAAGTTCTGTCCAGTCTGACGAAACATCAGTTACTTTCCGGATACATTACTGTCGAGAAGAATGGAAGAAACTGGTACTATGCAAAGACAGCAGATGGCAAAGAGGGATATGTCTCAACAGGTCAGGCGATTCCATATCTGGGAGGACATGAAGGAACAAATTCAGCATTCGTAGCAGCAGGAAACTCTATTTTATATAAAAGTGCAGATAAAACCAGTGCCAGAGTACAGGAAGGAATTGATGCAGGAGTTTGTGCTGCTCTTGTAAAAACTGTAGATGGAACGGATGGAAATAAATGGTATTATATGGGACTGCAGATTGATGGCAATCGCTTTTTCGGTTATATGCCGGTTTCTGCCATTGTACGTCTGTGCAGGAATATCGCGAAAGTAGAAGTAAAAAAGGACGGCAGCTATTATTCTTCCAGGAGTACATCAGGAGCAGCAGCGGGAAGCCTCACAGCCGGAACCCGTATGGCAATCAGAGGAACTTCAGTTGATTCTGATGGAAAAGAATGGGGAGTGATCAGAAGAGGCAGTAAATTTTATTATGTTCCAATGTCAAATCTGCAGATAAAAACAGCTCCGTTGTCTGTACGAAAGAGCCGTGACAAAATAGAAGAGTCGGTAGCAGGTCTGGATGAATCTGTTTATCATTTTGTCGGTGAGCCGGACAAAGATAAAAAACTGGTGAAGATTGTGGACATTACCGGAAAAAAAGGTGATACCTATATGGTGAATGCCTGGGGAATGGGAACATCTCTGCCTGAGACAGATAATGATAAAAAGAGGCGTTTTGGTACTGAGGTAAGATTTATCGGCACAGATGGGAAGGCAGATATACATTATACAAATTTTAGTCCGGACATCATGGACTGGCAGTTCCTCAGCGACGTCTATGTAGCAAAGAAAGATTATACCAGTATTGAGGTTGCCTACACATACTGTCATAATGCAAATATAGCATATTTCGATGGGCTGGCATTATATAAAGAAAATTTTGGATGCAGTTATACTTATGATGATGAAAATAACCTCATTTCAGTTAAAGATTTGCAGGAACAGGTAACGAAGTTTGAGTATAACAGTAAGTCTGATATGACAGGTATCACAGATGCGAAAGGTAATTCTTTCAAGTATGAGTATGACAATGAAGAAACAACACGTAATGTAGTTAAGGGGACATCTGCACAGAATGTGGTATATCGTTTTACCTATGATTCAGCGGGCAATGTCCTGAAAAGCGGATGTGTTGATCCGAAAGTTCCGGAGACGGGTACCTGGATTACCAGAGTTATGACATCAGATAAGAATCATGTGAAATCAGTGACAGATGCAGGAGAAAATACGGTTCATTATACATGGGATATGACCAGAGATCTGATGACGGCATTCCAGGATGCAAAGGGGAATAAGATCAGTTATACCTATGATGACATAGAACGTCTTCTTTCAGCTGCACAGACAGTAACTGTAAATGGAAATAGAGAAACAGTCAGAAATAATTATTCTTATACGGATGACAATCTGACAGGAATTGTTCATAATGGTTTTGCTTATGCTTTTAACTATGATGCTTTCGGAAATGTCAGTGATGTGTCTGTAGCCGGGAAACAGGCAGTAAGATATGAATATGAGGATGGAAATGGAAATCTGTTAAAAGTATGCTATGGAAATGGTGCATATATTCGCTATGAATATGATAAGCAGAATCGGATTCATATGGTTTATTTCAAAGATGCGGCAGACAGCAAAGAACAGAATCTTTACAGATATGCTTATGATAAGCAGGGAAATATTTATGCAGTAAAATCATATAAAGCAGGAAAGACATACTATCTGTTTTATGATTTCCTGGATCGTCTGGTGAGAGTAAGAGATGAGCTGGGGAGCACTTATGAATATGCCTATGATGCAAATAACTGTATGGAGTCAATGGTACATACCTGCGGAACACATACAATGAAAACAGTATATACCTATGACAAGGACAGCAGAGAAACAAAGACCAGATGTGCAAAGACCTTTGAAAGAACTACAGAGTATGACAAGTTCGGCAGAGTGTCCAGGCGTACCTGGAATACAGCATCTCCTTATATATCAGCATATACTTACATTGACAAGGGAGAGAATCGTTACAGTCTTCCTAAAACAGTTAAGAATGGTTCTGAAACCTTAAACTATACATATGACGCAAACGGAAATATCATAAGTATCAAAGATTCTGCAGGTGAGAGTACATTTCGATATGACGAATTAAATCAGCTGATCCGGGAAAATAATCATCAGTTAAACAAAACCATTACTTATGCCTATGATCTGGGTGGTAATCTTACAGTAGAAAAAGAGTACGCATTTACGACTACGGAAACTCTTCCTGATACACCTGTGAAGACAATGACAGGAACTTATGACAGTGCATGGAAGGATAAACTCCTGAGCTGGGATGGCACAGCAATGACTTATGATGCCATTGGAAACATGCTTACCAGAGGAGGAACAACTTATACCTGGACACAGGGACGCAGGCTTTCCGGTGTAGAAAATGGAAAGAGCATTAAATATCTTTACGACCACACAGGTGCCAGAGTGAAAAAAACAGTAGACAATACAGTGACTGAATATCAGTGGGCAGGAGATCTTCTCCTTTCTGAGAAAACTGACGGAAGAATCATCTGGTACTGTTATGACTCCCAGGCAAATCTGATTTCTGTTACCATCAGGGGAATCACCTATTTTTATGTACGAAATGTACAGGGTGACATCATTGCCCTTGTTGACGCAGATGGAAAAGTGGTAGTAAAATATACTTATGACAGCTGGGGAAAAGTGGTAGCTGTTACTGGTGAGCTGGCAGACACAGTAGGTGTTCAGAATCCATTCCGCTATAAGGGATATTATTATGATAATGAAACAGGTATGTATTATCTGAAAAGTAGATATTATGTTCCGGCTCTGAAGAGATTTATTTGTACAGACGAAATAAAATATACAGTAGCATCACCAAAGGACAGATCTTTTAAAAATCTATATGTATATTGTGACAATAATCCATATAGCAGAGAAGATCCAACAGGAAGATTTTGGACTGAAGTTGTTATAGGAGCAGCGATGAATGTAGTATCCTGTGGAATTGCAGCAAAAGTAACTGGTCAATCGTATACAGGATGGGACATTGCTGCTGCTGCTTTTTCAGGAGCTATAGCATCTCGCAGTGCTGTGTGGGGTGGAATTGCTAGTGCTATTTATGCTGGCTGGTCGGCTTGGAATAATGGAGGAACGATGCTTGAAATAGCGATTAATTCAGCAACAGCTTTTGTTGGAACTGCAGGGATAGGAAGTTTAGCTGGGGCTATAGGAGGAAAAGATTTGCCACGAATTCCAGAAAATACATTTAATGCTGTATATGGAACCGGTGGGAATTTAGTTTCTTCAAGTACAAATGCAGGAATAGTGCAAACACATCAATATAATCAGTATTCCAGAACAGATACACTTCATCCATATAAATCAGCAACCAGTAGATGTATAGGCGGTGGAAAGCGTTACAATCCAAGAACAGGAAAAACAAGTATATTTAAAATATTTCAGTCGAGTACAGGATTGATTTATTATGTATATAGTTGAATATACCTAAAAATGGATTGAATAAGTGTATTTAAAAATAATTTGTATGAAAATAGGAAAATTCTCTGACTACTTATAATGCGAAAAGCAATAGATAATAACCAGTGTGCCGACAAGTTGATTCTTGAAACAATCTTGCAGGATAAATTTTTTATTTCAAGGCGGAGGAAGGAGGCGTAGCGGTGGCTACGGCGACCGACGACAACGCAGCAAATGAAAAATCAGGCAAGTCTTGAGTCAGTTACTTATTTATTCGATGTACTGGAATTTGGCTGTATCAGAAAAAGGCGTTTAGATAAGTTATATAAAGAACTAGAGGGTGAGCAGAGTAGAAAACGGGGAGATGATTGGTATATGAGAAGCAATAAAATGAGAATAAAACAAACAAATTCGGAAGTGCTTTTGTTATTTGCTATAGTAGAATTTTTGGCATGGGGAATGTGGTTTTATACAAAAGAGAGCATAGGTATTATTATGGGTGTAAGCTTTATAATAATAATGTTGCCATCAGCGCTTATTACATTAAAAAGCGTTATTCTGACAGAAGATGGGTGCGAAGTAATTGCATTGTTTAGGAAAAAATCATATAAATGGAATGAATTGGAAATTATACGAAAAGATTGTTGGAGTTCTGGAGGACAGTATGCGACAAGGGTGGATGGAATTGTTTTTTCTGAAAAAAAAAGAGGAAAAAAAGGGAAGGTATATTCCAGTTATGAACTTTATTCGAATTATGTGCGGAGTTCTCGATTAGATTGTTTTTGTATTGTTTTTTGTGATAAAAGTGCAAAGATTAAATATATTATTAAAAATCATTTGGATAGAAGTGATGTATTTAAGAAACCATCCGAAAAAATACTTGAGCAATTATCTGAATGGGGCGTTGAAGTAGAGGAGGGAGAAAATCTTCGAAAAGAGAGAAAACAGAAAGGAAAGCAGAAAGTATATGATGAAATAGTTCGCATCCGAAAAGAACATAAGAAAAATAACTAGAGATGTAAAGAACGGTTGGTATTCCCCCACCGACCGTTCTTTTTATAGCAGCTTTTAAGGGAAAATAAGAGTATGGTTACAATATAATAAAAAAGAGCGTGATTATGGCGAAGTATAAGAATTGGTATTTGGCTGGAGAATCGGGAATGAAGGATGAGAGAAAAAAATTAAAATTAATTATATTACAATGCATAGCTGTGATAACTGCAAATTTTATTACAATCTGGTATTTCGAAGAACTTTTTTTCAGGGGATTTTGGTATGTTATTTTTGCATCATTTATTTTAACTTTTATATATATCATACGGAGTTTTTGCTGTTTGAGAAAGATTCGTGTATTTTGGTTTGCGGCAATACCAGTTTTTCTATTTGGAATATATCTGGCATTTTTGTTTAATGATGGAATAAAAAAATTAAACTTTCAGGTATATAAGGAAAAAAGGACTGAAATTGTTCAGATGGTACAGAATAACCAGATAAAAATAAGGAAAGATATGGAATTAATCGAACTACCAGAAGATTATAAAAAATGTTCTTCAGGTGGAGAAGCTGTAGTCCGGAAAAATAATGGCAGTTATACAGTGGGATTCTGGTATACACAAGGCTTTTTGGACAGTGGATTTTCTTTATTTGCCTATAGTAATGATGACAGTCGGACAGATGTGATTCAGATGGTAAAAGAATATGGAGGAATAGAATATGAAATTAATCTGTCTGAGAAAGAAAAGGGCTGGTATTATGTTACGGCAAAAGTCGGTGAGTAATTGAGAAAATGAAAGCGAAATATGTCTGGCGGTTCAAATTAGAATTAAGGAGAACAGAAATATGGATATACAAATACTAAATATTGCTGAACTGTTACTATTTGTTTTCATGATTTGTACTTGTATAAGGATATACAGACAAAAGAAACAAAAAGGAAAAATATCGTTAAAAACGTTAATTATGTTTTTGATAAACCTTATATTCTATGCTATGGTAACTGGAACTAATTATCATCGAACTCACCCGGGAGAGAGTAAATTTCAGGCAGGGATTACATATAATAATGTACGTATATTTATTTATAGTATTGTCTTTTGTTTAGGCCTGGCAATCATGAAGAAAATGAAAAAGCTTGCGTCAAAGTGGATTATAACATGGGCGATATTATGTACGGTATTTCTAATTGTAATGTCGTTTTGCGAAATAGAAAATGCATATGTGAGTTTTTCAACAGCAGATCAGGCAGAAAAGTATTATGGAATTGAAAAAAATAAAATAGATGAAATATATGGTGAAGATTCCATAGAGGTATTATATCTTGAAGATAGACAAATGAATAGTAAAATAATTTATAAAGAAGAAGGAGGAGGGTGGAAATGTACATCACATTCTGAGATAAAATGTCTTTATAATAGGGCTGATTTTAAGAAAGATAATACAATTGTTGTGCGAGAATGTACGATAACCGGAGAACTGTATATCAGTGTTATTTGTGGAAAGAAAGATAATAAAGATTTCCAGATATCAGATACACAAAATACAATTTTTACAAAAAAAGAATTTGTAAATAAAAATGGAGAACAGATAAGTTATAATGGCTATCTTGGAAAAGAAAAACCAAAAAATTATGTGATTTACTTAGATGGCGAAGAGATATCTATAGACTGGAACGAAAGTGATATTATGATTGTTTGACAGGAACAAAGTTAAAGATGAATAAAGTTGATTATGAAGAGAACGGTTGGCATTCCCCCACCGACCGTTTTTTTTGTACCCATTTTTAACAACCGTAGCAAGAATTCCCTCACTATAGGTGATGGGATGAATTGCACATTCGAGCATATCTGCTCAAATTCATAAAAAACTACAAAACACTTGTTCTGATACAATAAATATATTATAATAGAAAAAAAGAACAATATGCTCTTGACTTTGGGTCGGTCGAAATAAGTGTACAGAATGAGTTTAGATAATAATTCTCATTCAGTGTTTTTATTTGATCATGGTTATGAAATATAGCAGAAAGATGCTGGACAATAAGAGGTCAGAGAGAGAGCAAAAGAAATCTTTGAAATATAGTACCTGTTGAAACAATCCATCAGTATATAGAGAGTCAGGGTGAGAAAGATAAACCGTATAATGGTATCGTAATTTAAGACACTTCAAGAGACATTTCTTAATGAATCTGATATACTGTAAACACTACAGAAAG
>NZ_JADPGO010000057.1:0-9483 GCF_015668165.1 Blautia sp. 1001283B150304_161114_C9
TTTCCGCATTATAAATCAAAAAAACATTCGCGGAAATCCTATACAACGAATATGGTAAATGGGAATATCTGTCTGCAGGACAGGTTCCTGAAACTGCCAAAGATGCAGCCGGTAAAAATAAAACTCCACCGTATGATCCCGGAGGGATGGAAGCTGAAATCAGTGACTGTGAGCAGGGAACCGTCCGGAAAATATTTTGCCAGCCTGCTGTTCGACTGTGAAAACCAAACAGCGGAGAAAAGTTATGTCTGGGATATTTACTTAAAATGGGATGGTATATGAATACAGCAGACATATTATGGGTTTTATTTGATATGATATTGCTCGTCCTGTTTGGAAGTACGCTTTCAAGTATCATTAGCTTTCCGTTGACAACACAGGGACAGCTTTCGGCTGTAGGTACAATTGTCAGCGCAGAATATGGTTTTATATGTGGTGCTTATATGCCGATTTCAAATTTTGGACCAGATCTTCAGAAGGCACTGTCTTATCTTCCGAGTACATATGCCACTTCATTGATTAAGAATCATATGCTTCACGGAGTTTTCAGAGAGATGGAGAGAAAAAATTATCCGGATGAAATGGTTGAAGCGATAAGAGACACGCTTGATTGCAATCCGGTATTTCATGGAAATGTGGTGAGTATAAATCAGATGATTGGCATTATGATGGGAAGTATAGCTGTATTTGGAATTATTTACTATGTGGTTACATTGTTGTCAGCGGGTGAAGGCAGACGATAGGAAATATTGTTTTTAGCGGGATATGGAACGATCTGAGTACAAATGAGCAGGAAACAGTAATGTCAATGCTGCGTGGTCTTCGGAAGTAGAAGAACAGTTCGAGTATATGTATCGGCTGTTCTTTTTTTATTTTTTGGCGTTAAAACGGTAATGTTTTTCTTGTGTACAGTAGAGTGCTATAGTATAATAAAACCAGTTTTTTTGCATAAGTATTAAAGCTATAATATGGAAATCGGCAAACCAGATGAAAGTCTGGGACGCAAAGCTACAGGGCCTGTAAAATGGCAGCCAGTTGCATGAAATGAGGTGCACTGTCTGTCTGGCAGTGCTTTTTTATGATAGAGCACTTGAATAAGTAATACAGAAGCTGTTTGGAAAAATATTGTGAAAAATAGCGGGGAGGTTATTGATAATTAATGAATGTAAAATTAAAATCTGGAAGCAAGCAACTGTAGCCTAGAGGATGGGAGAAAAGATGAAGAAGTGCAAATTAGTACAGAATATAATGAATTTCAAATTTTGTTACATTATATTTTGCACAATTATATGTTCTATTGTTTTATCCGTTCCTGCATCTGCCAAAGAAAACTCTGACAATGTTATCCGGGTAGGATCTTTTGAGGAAACTTATAATGTAGTCAATGAAAAGGGAGAAAGAAGCGGCTATGGTTATGAGTATCTTCAAGATATTGCAGGTTATGCAGGATGGACATATAAATACATAACAAGTGATTGGAAAAACTGCTTTACACAGTTGGAAAATGGAGAGATTGATATTCTTGGTGACATTTCCTATACAGACGAACGTGCTGAAAATATGCTTTTTTCCGATATGCCTATGGGGGAAGAGAAATACTACATCTATACGGATGCATCCAATATGGATCTTACAGCAGGAAATTTGGATTCTTTTGAGGGAAAAAATATTGGTGTGTCTAAAGATAATATAGTGGAGGATGTGCTTAATGAATGGGAATCAAAATATGGTCTGCATACGAAGCATATCAATGTTTCTACAACCACAGAAATTATGGACAAACTGTCGAAACATGAAATTGACTGCTTCGTTTCGGTAGAAGAATCCCGTTGGGAAGAATCGGATATTTCACCGCTTACAAGTATTGGAGAGACAGAAATCTATTTCGCTATAAATCCAGAACGTCCGGATATCAAAGAAGCATTGGATAGTGCTATGCGCAGAATCAAGGATGACAACCCATTTTACACAGATGATCTCTACAGGCGTTATCTTTCTGCACAGAGCAGCTCGTTTCTTTCAAAAGAAGAAAGGGAGTGGATCGGGCAGCATGGAGCAATCAGGATAGGGTATCTGAATCAGGATGGAGGTATCAGCAGTGTAGATCCATCAACAGGCAAATTGACAGGTGTTATCATAGATTATGTGGATCTTGCAGAAAAATGTCTGCAAGGTCAGACTCTGGAATTTGAATTAAAGGGGTATGATACAAGAAGTGAACTGCTTCAGGCATTGCAGGATGGAAAAATAGACCTGATTTTTCATGCAAACCAGAATCCATACTTTGCAGAAACAAATGGATTTGCTTTGTCGGATACGCTATTGACTCTCAATATGGCAGCAATTACGGCAAAGGATTCTTTTGATGAAAATAAAGAGAATATAGTTGCCGTTGAAAAAGATAATTTTGCATTGAAAGCATATCTTTCATACAATTATCCGCAATGGGAGGTTGTGGAATATGAGACATCAGATGCAGCAGTAAAAGCAATGCAGAAAGGGGAGACGGATTGTATTGTAAGCAATTCAGGTACTGTTTCAGACTATTTGAAAAATAATAAGCTTCATAGTGTTTTCCTGACAAAAGAAGCTGATGTTTCATTTGCTGTTCAGCAGGGAGAACCGGTTCTTTTGTCCATTCTGAATAAAACACTGACATCTATGCCTACAACTCAATTTTCAGGTGCAGTAGTTTCGTATAATGCTTCCTCACGAAAAGTTACAGCGAAGGATTTTATTCAGGACAATTTACTGGCTGTCTCACTCATAGTTGGAATCTCTATTTTTGTTGCCCTGTGTATAATTCTTGATTCTTTGAAAAAATCAAAACGTGCGGAAGAAAAATCCAAGAAGTCTGCTGAGCAGGCATTGAAGTTGAATCAGGAGCTTGAAGAAAAACAGCAGGAATTACAAAATGCACTTGTAGAAGCACAGAGTGCCAATAAGGCTAAGACTTCCTTTTTAAATAACATGTCTCATGACATCAGGACACCGATCAATGGCATTATGGGCATGCTTACAATTCTTGAAAAAAGTGGAAATGATGGTGAACGGGCAAAAGATTGCCTGAATAAAATAAATGAGTCTTCGAAACTGCTATTATCATTGGTAAATGATGTTTTGGATATGGCAAAGTTAGAATCGGATACCGTGGTTTTTAGTGATGAATCCATCAATCTGGATCAGGTATGTCAGGAAATCACGGAGTCATTATCTTTTCAGGCAGAAGAAAAAGGACTTCATGTTATAGGAGAACATGATGATTACAGTGGTATATATGTTTGGAGCAATGCAGTTCATCTGAAAAAAATATTGATGAATCTGTTTACAAACAGTATGAAGTACAATAAGGTGAATGGTTTTATTTACATGAGTATGAGAACGATTGAAAGATCAGAAGATCACATGACATGTGAATTTAAAATAAAAGATAATGGAATTGGAATGTCAGAAGAATTTATAAAAAATGAATTGTTTACTCCATTTGTACAGGCAGATAATTCCCCACGTTCTGATTATAATGGGACAGGTCTGGGAATGCCTATTGTGAAACAACTTGTAGAAAAGATGGGCGGAACCATAACAGTTGAAAGCAAGCTTGGTGAAGGAAGCTGTTTTACTGTAATACTTCCATTTAAAATTGATACGAATGCACGGCTGGAAGAAAAAGAAGATTTCAATGCAGATATATCAGGTGTCCGGATATTATTGGTTGAAGATAATGAGCTGAATGCGGAAATAGCAGAATTTATACTGACGGAAAATGGGGCTAAAGTAGAAACAGTGAAAAATGGGTTAGAAGCTGTTCAGCACTTTGAAGCCTGCGAATCAGGAACATACGATGTTATTTTAATGGATGTCATGATGCCGGTGATGGATGGGCTTACTGCCACAAAAACAATAAGATCCCTGGAACGGCAGGATGCAAAAACAATCCCTATCATTGCTATGACTGCAAATGCATTTAGGGAAGATGCAGAAAGGTGTATGGAAGCAGGAATGAACGCACATCTTGCAAAGCCATTAGATGATAAAACAATCAAGCAGACTATATGCGAAGAATTGAGAAGCAGTAGGGACAGGTGAAAATTTATTAAACCAGGAGGTTGACAAGGAGACGTATAGAGAAATATATTTGACAGACAGGAGATTTAATATGATTTCGAGAGCAAAGAAATATGTGGCAGTGTTACTGGTTTTTGTATGCGTGTGTATGATATTTTCTCCCCAGACTGCATATGCAGCCGAGGACAGTTCGCAGCATGAAACTGTCAAAGTCGGTTTCTTTGCCATGGATGGATACCATATGATGGATGAAGAGGGGAACCGTAGCGGTTATGGCTATGATTTCCTTCGGTTGATGGCTCGTTATTGGGATGTAGATTACGAATATGTCGGATACGATCAGAGCTGGGATGATATGCAGCAGATGCTTGAAGATGGCGAGATCGACATGGTAACATCTGCCCGCAAAACACCGGACAGAGAAGAAAAGTTTGATTTTTCACGTCCGATCGGAACCAATCATGGGATGTTGACCGTCCGCAGTGACAACAGCACGATTGTGGACGGCAATTACAGCACTTACAACGGTATGCGTGTGGCGCTTTTGAACGGAAACACCCGGAATGAAGAGTTTGCGGATTTTGCAGACAACAAAGGATTTACATATGTTCCATCTTATTTTGATACGACCGAAGAAATGGATGAAGCCCTTCAGAGCGAAAAAGTTGATGCGATTGTTACCAGTTCTCTGAGAAAAACAAACAATGAGCGAATCGTGGATAAATTTGGCAGCAGCGATTTCTATGTCATTGTTAAAAAGGGCAATACAGAATTGCTGAATGAGATCAATTATGCGATCGATCAGATGAATGCGGTTGAGGGTGACTGGAAAACGACGCTTTACAATAAAAATTATGAAAGCATAGAAACTAAGAATCTGGAATATACGGAGCAAGAAAAAAGTATTATTGCACAATATTCCAAGGACAACCCAATTCGTGTTCTGTGTGATCCGACCCGTTATCCATATTCTTATAATGAAAATGGTGAGATGAAGGGGATTATCCCGGATTACTTCCGGAAAATTGCAGACTATGCCGGGATTTCCTATGAGTTTCTTACACCTGCCACCAGAGATGAGTATATTGCTTATCAGAAAAATAAGGAAGCCACAGAGATGAGTATCGATGCACGCCTGGAAACAGATAACTATGCTGAGACGAAAAAATGGGGGCTTACTGCACCTTTCATTACAATGCAGCTGGCAAGGGTGACACGGCGTGACTTTGATGGAGAAATCAATGTTGTTGCTACGGTTGACCAGACAGCATCAAATTCAATTGCAGATGCAATGGCACCCGGTGCAGAAAAGCTGATGTGCAGTACCCGGCAGGAAATGATGGAAGCTGTCCGTAAGGGTAAAGCCGATGCTGCCTTCGTCTACTATTACATGGCACAGGCGTTTGTGAATAGTGACACTACGGGCACCATGACATATACGCTGCTGGAACAGCCTACATTCACCTACCGCATGGTAGTTTCGTCAACAGAGAACCATGCGCTGGCTGGTATTCTGACGAAAGCAATGTATGCCATGCCCCAAAATCTTGTCGAAGATCTAGCAGCACGGTATACCACATACAAAGCAGCAGAGCTGACATTTGTTGACTGGATCCGTCTGCATCCTGTTGCTACTGTTTGGGTTCTTCTTATTTTCGGATGGCTGCTGACTACTATGGCTATGATAGCAATGCGTCTCAGTGCAAGAAAAAAAGCTCAGAAGGCAGCCCAGGAGACGGCTGAGGAAATGGCGGAACTGGCAGAGCATGCGCAGGCTGCAAACAAGGCAAAAACAGCATTTCTGTCACATATGTCCCATGATATGAGAACACCGATGAATGCAATCATGGGATTCACCGGTATTGCAATGAAAAATAATCCGTCAGACGAAGTGAAAAATTGTCTGGAAAAGATTGATGAAAGTTCAGAGCATTTACTGTCGCTGATCAATGATGTATTAGATTTGACTCGCGTGGAAAGTGGAAAAGTGAAATACAATCCGGTACCGACAGATTTGAAAAGTATCACAGATTTTGCACTGGATATTACAAAAGGCTTTCTTACGAACAGGGATATCAGCTTTAAGATCCAGCGTGAAGAAGCAAAGATCCCCAATGTACTTGTGGATCCTGTACGTCTGCGAGATGTGCTGGTAAATATTCTGAGCAATGCCGTGAAGTTCACTCCGGATGGAGGGACGATTACATTTGAAGCCCGGTGTCAGGAAAAGGGCGGGGATGGATATATAAATATGCATTACCGCATTTCGGATACTGGTATTGGCATGAGTGAGGAATTTACAAAAGAAGTTTTTGAGGAATTTGCACAGGAAGATTCCGATGTGAGAACGCAGTACCATGGAGCTGGACTGGGGATGGCTATCGTAAAGAAGTATGTAGATATGATGGGTGGAACCATTTCCGTGCAAAGCAAAAAGCATGAGGGAACCACTTTTACTGTGGATATTCCTCTGGAAATTACTGATAAGGAATGTAATAAGTCAGACACAGGTTTTTCTGAAAAGGTAAATCTTACAGGTGTGAAAGTCCTTCTTGCAGAGGATAATGAGCTGAATGCAGAAATTACGACCGTGCAGCTGGAAGAGTTTGGAATGAATGTAGAAAGAGCTGTAGATGGAAAGAATGCTGTTGAGATTTTCAGAAATCATCCGGAAGGCACATTTGATGTAATCCTGATGGATATCATGATGCCTGAAATGAACGGTTATGAAGCGGCAAAAGCAATCAGGGCGATGAATGACAGACCGGATGGAAAAAACATTCCTATTATAGCAATGACAGCCAATTCATTTGCTGAAGATGTTCAGGCATCGTTGGATGCAGGAATGAATGCACATTTGTCAAAGCCGATTGTGATTGAGGAAGTTATAAAAACGATTTTAAGGTATGTTCATAATGATTAGCAGAGGTTCATGAATTAGTGGAATACAATTGACAGGGCTAAAAGATGACAATGCAGGAGTGCTATAAAGCTATCGGAGGAAACTATGAGGCTGTTTTGGGACGCCTTCACAGCGAAGCACTGATTCAGAGATTTACATTAAAGTTCCTTGAAGACCAGAGTTATCTACAGTTAAAACAGGCATTGGAAAATAAAAATTATGAAGATGCTTTCCGCAGTGCGCACACATTGAAAGGGGTGTGTCAGAATCTTTCCTTTGACCGTCTGTATGAGGTTAGGATTATGAAAACCCATAGTGAGCTTGGCGCGGCTATAATTAAGGATATGGACTTTTCGCAAGATTATCCACTGGTACATACCGCATGGGAAATCTGCAGATGGCACCATGAAAGATGGGATGGAAAGGGCTATCCGGATGGATTGAAAGGTGAAGAAATACTATCTGATTTAAAATAATTCAACTACTTTCGACATTACTATAAATCAAAACAAATTGATTGACAAAGAAAACCTAGAGTTTATGCGGGATTAATGGACTTTATAATCGATGTAACTGTCAAAGCCCCGGCTGCCCTGATTGTTTCATTATCAAATTGACATCTGATTATTGTATAGTATAATTACAATTAAAAACACCGAAGATAAAAGACGGAGGAATTATATGAAAGCACATAAATATTGGTCAGTAGGAGCATTGATCACAATGATTGGTACTTTTTACACTGGGCATAAAGGGTTAAAATCAATCCACAAATACTTTGCGTTAAGCTCTATGCTATGTATGACAATGGCGATATATACAGGGCATAAAATGATTTCCGGGAATAGGAAGAAAAAGGCGAATAAAGAGAAAGTTACAGAGAGGGAGGAATAATTAATGTTGGAAGTAGGGGTCAAGGCACCTGATTTTGAGTTGCCAGATCAAAATGGAAAAATACACAGATTATCGGATTATGCAGGAAAAAAAGTAGTATTATATTTCTATCCCAAGGATAATACAGCGGGATGTACGAAACAGGCATGTGGTTTTTCCGAGAGATATCCTCAGTTTATTGAAAAAGGTGCAGTTATTCTTGGGGTCAGTAAGGATTCTGTATCCTCTCATAAGAGATTTGAGGAAAAATATGGACTGGCATTTACACTTTTAGCAGATCCAGAGCGGAAAGTTATTGAAGCTTATGATGTATGGAAAGAAAAGAAAAATTATGGCAAAGTCTCTATGGGTGTGGTAAGAACTACATATCTTATCGATGAACAGGGAGTTATCATCAAAGCCAATGATAAAGTCAAAGCAGCAGATGATCCTGAAAATATGCTTAAGGAATTAGATTAATGAAGATAATATTATCCCCTGCTAAAAAGATGATTACAGATACTGACAGCATAGCGCCGGATGGATTGCCTGAATTTATTGAAAAGACGACAGAGATACAAAGTTGGTTGAAAAGCAAGTCAAAAGAAGAACTGAAGACTATCTGGAAATGTAATGACAAAATTACAGAACAGAACTTCAATAGATTGGAAAACATGGATCTTTATCATTTACTTACTCCAGCTGTCTTATCATATGAAGGAATTGCTTTTCAATATATGGCTCCATCCGTGTTTGAGGACAGTCAGTTTGAGTATGTACAAAATCATTTGAGAATACTATCTGCGTTTTATGGCGTTCTAAAACCGTTGGATGGCGTGACATCTTACCGCTTGGAAATGCAGGCAAAAGTCGGCATAGGAGATGCAAAAAACTTATATGAATACTGGGGAGATATGTTGTATTGTTCAGTGATCGACAACAGTAGGATTATAATTAACCTGGCATCAAAAGAATATTCCAAATCTATAGAAAAGTATCTGACATTACGGGATAAGTATATTACAATTGTATTTTGCGAGTTATCAGGAGATAAACTGGTGACAAAAGGTACATATGCGAAGATGGCTCGTGGTGAAATGGTTAGGTTCATGGCTGAAAATAGTATTGAAAATCCTGAGGATATAAAAAAATTTGACAGACTTGGCTATGCGTTCAGGCATGATCTATCGTCAGATACGGAATATATTTTTGAACGCAGAATAGAGATAACATCTTGTTAAAAAGGTACTTATTGTAGGTATTTTTTTAATAAAGTGATTCGATTTAACTTAAAAAATCATTACAATGTCAGGTGTGTAAAATGCGGTGAGGTATCAGGTGTAGACGTGGATGAAATATCAGACTTGATAGAAATGATTCATGACACGAATGGAATAAAATATTTAGATTATGATATTTCATTTAAAGGTATTTGCCCAAAATGCAGGGAGAAAGTAAAGGAATAGCATAGTTATTGAAATGAATATTATTTAAGGTTCAGGATAAATTGCAAAATGCAGACAAACAAGAAAAAAAGTAAAAATATAATAGGTATTATACAGAGTTTCCTTATATTGATATTAGTAGTTCTTATTATTTTTATGATGATTCAGATTAGTAGGCTACAGGGGACAGCACGCGTA
>NZ_JADPGO010000058.1:0-8990 GCF_015668165.1 Blautia sp. 1001283B150304_161114_C9
TGTAGTAAAAATCTATTTACTATCATTATGAGTTCAAAAACGTAGACAGTAAAGCTACCCAAGATTTAAGCGCTTACTATTGAAAAGCTACCGGAAGAGTTTCAGATTTCCCATTCCCGGTTATCCGAATGCTGGATTCAGAAGTTTTCCGCGGATTCTTTGAAACTAAGTAATTGTGTGCTGGCGGACTGTATTCTGCAGGGACTAAGCATAGATGAAATGAAGATCATGGACGGAACTATGGACGGAACACTGCTTTCGGGAAACACAGTGGGGAAGATGGATTTTACTGGAATGTCAATGCGGCATTCCAGTATGAGGGATTGTGCCATTGAGAGTTTGGTTATGGAGGACACCGCATTAGATGGTATGTATTTTTTCCGTACACAGCCTAAGTATCTGAGAGGAGAAGAATCCATGCGTGTGACTTTAGGCGGAGCTACAGAAGAGGAAGTGGAGAATTATCGGAGGTGCGTGAAAGGGGAAATTATACCACCCAAAAAAGAATTTAAAACGTTAGGTGATAATATCTGCCGGAAAGGATAATTCCGGCAGACGTTTGTTTTTGTACTTATAGCATTTGAGTAAAAGTGATTTGGGTAGTAAAAAGATGATCTTTAAATTCACTCATAAAAGAGCCATTATATTTTTTAACAGTATTTTCAACATTTATCATACCAATCCCAGAATGTCCTGCTTTAGTTGACAAATAACGGTTATGGTTTAGCTGGGGTGGAGTGTAGCAGGTATTTGTTAGATTAATAATGTTAAAATTGTTTATTTGACAAATACAAAGGTTGATAGTATTATGCTCAGCTTTATTGTTCATACATTCCTCAAAGGCATTGTCGAGAAGATTGGATAATATAATAGTTAGATCAATATCATCTATAAAGGATAAGGCTGTATCTTCACAATTGTATATAAATTCAATATCATTTCTTTGAGCTGTATCTATTTTATCATTTACGAGTATGTTTATAATTTTGTTATTTGTATGTACTGCAATTTTTGACGAATCCATCATTTTTTTTATTTGAGTAGCATATTCTTCTGCTTCATTAAGATGACCATTTGAATACAGTTCATCAAGAATACCTAGATGACGATTTATATCATGGGCCAACTGCCTATATTCAGTATATTTGTTTTCTAATTCATTATAATACTTTGTTTGTAGATTTTTTTCTTGTTGTAGCATCATAAATTGACTTTTTTGATTATAAAGAGAAGCCAATTTATTAAATAGATAATAAATATAAATATCTGCAAGAAAAATGGATATACAAACCCATAACAATGAAATTAACAAAGCTTCATTGTTCGTTTCAGCCATAGTATAAGTGATTATCAGAATTATAATTATGCTTATAATCGGGACAATTAATAGAGCGAGGGATGATGCTTGTATATTTATTTTGGAGTTCTTTTTTAGCAAAAAATACATTGCAAATTGATAAAGGCTAAATATTATCAAATCAACTAATATATTTCCTGGAAGTATGTTAAAATGTTTTGAAAATAAAAGAGAGAAAACAACTTCACTTACAATTTCTGCGATATTCAGCGAAAGTATAAATAACAAAATCATACCATATTCTTTTTTGGTTGAAAATTTATAAAGAAATTTCGCTGTTAGTAAAGGTGCTATTAGGGAAAAAAGTAAATTTAATATTCCTATGCTGTATATATTTATAAAGGAAAAAATGCTCCAAATTCCTAAAAAACTTATAACATATACTATTTTCGAACGATAAATACGAAAAAAGATTTTATTGAAAAAGTCAAATAAAATATAAATAGATATAAAACTTGAAATCAGAATTAAGGACAATTGAGTTATTATACTATGCATTACATTGTGCTCCTTTGCATACATTGATTGTTTGGGCCAAAAAGTGATTAACAGCATTATGAAATTCAATGGATTTTCTCTGTGATAGGGGTATTTCTATACCATTAACCATATAAACAATATAGTTTTTTATTCCTATGACATAATCTAAATTAACTAGAAAACTTGAATGTGGCCTTTCAAAATGGTATTGAACCATACTAGTATATAATTTTGAAATTTGTTGGTTCATTTTATAGGTATTGGTAAAAGTGTGTATATATATTTTTCTATTAGCACTTTCAAAATATATGATATCTCTTATATTTATATTGATAAAACCTTCTGCAGTTTCAAATTTTAAAATAGTATCATTGCTTTCTGCTTTGCTATAATTTTCGATATCTTCTAGTTGCTGATATATTTGTTCTTCGTTGGCAGGTTTGTCAACATATCCAAAGGCTCTTACAGAAAAAGCTGCTGATTTGAAATTTTTGTGATTAGAAATAAATATTATTTTAACCTTTTTATCTGTTGTTCTGATTTTTCTTGCCAATGCAATTCCATTACTGTCTTTCAAATCTATATCCAAAAAGATTACATCCATTTTTAAACGTTGATCAATTAATTTATTAAGTTCTAAACCACTATGACATATTGTTATTGTATATTCTTTATTGAGGCTTTTATAGAAGGTATTAATGTATTTTGCTAGTTGATTTGTAATCTTTCTTTCATCATCACATAATAGTATATTTATCATTTCAGTAGGTATCTCCATGAAAAATAATCTTCAATAGTATAGCATAGCGAAAAATGATTTTCAATATTATGTATGTTATAAGTGTTTGAATACTTTAATAAATTGACGTGACACAGTAAAACTGTGTTTTGAAAATACCTTGCACTTTTACATCAAAACCAGTACATTCTGCAAATGGCATTGTAAAAAAAAATAATTATGATAGATTGATTTCAAAAGAAAAGCAAAGGAGAAGAATCATGGTAAACGATACAGTGATTAGGAACTTTTTCTATACCAGTACACCAGAACACGAGGGAGTATTATTTCATATCCCATCAGGTCGCTTCTTTAGGGTGTTTGATGAGAAATGTAAGTCCGATTTTAGACAGATATTTGAGATTGGAAGCTTGTCTGAAGATGTTTTGGAAATGCTTCATAAGATTGATTCGGGAAAAGGAGTGTGTTCCGGTTCCTGCGAGAATTGTGATAATCAAATAAAAAGTGCAAATGAGTTTACGGTTCGTAAATTGGCACTTGTATTGACCAGCAGTTGTAATATGCGATGCAGGTATTGTTATGCAAACTATGGAATGTATGATTATGAGAAAGCTGCAGATATGAATGCTGAGAAATTAGAGTCTGTATTATCCTACTTTACAAAAAATTTTAAAGGTATAGGAGCGATTCAATTCTTTGGTGGAGAGCCTACATTAAAGGAAGATTTAATTTATCAGACGGTTGACTATTTTGAAAGAATGGTTCAATCAGGGGAAATTAAAACGATGCCGGTATTCGGAATTGTAACAAATGGGGTTTATATGCCAGATAAACTAGTCGATTATTTTAAAAAATATAGCTTTTTTGTTACCGTGAGTTTGGATGGCCCAATTTTAGTTAACGATACACTTCGAATTGATTGTAGTGGTCATGGAAAGTATAAATCAATTTGGGCGAATATTGCAAAGATACAAAATGCAGGAATTAATGGTTTGAGCTTTGAGTGTACATATACCGCAGAGCATATAAGAAATAGCATTTCTCTTGTTGACTTGATTAAATTCTTTGATAAGGAATTTAATAATCCTGTAGTACATATTGCGCCAGTTAATATAGACAATAATCATTATCTTAGTTTAGTGCCTTATAAGGATAAATACAATCAATATATGGAGGAATTGGTCGATTACACGTTTGATATGTTGCTTGAAGAGAAAAAGATGTGTTCAACTAATATTGTGTTAGGTGTAATCACCAGGATTATTTCGCAAGCAAGCCAAAAAGCTATATGTCCTGCAGGAGTAAACACTTTTTCAGTGTCGCATGATAATAAAATATCACCTTGTTTTATGTATACATCTAAAGATGATATATCATATGGAAATATTGGAGATGATCCTGATGAGATTTTATCGAGAGCATATACTTTTGACGAATATATCAATAATAAGGATAAGGTTGATGAATGCCAGGAATGTTTTGCGAGAAATGTCTGTTCATCATGCCTTGGTAGTTTTGAGATTAAGTCAGATAAAGTGCAAATATCAAATCCAATCTATTGTGAAAGCATAAAGGTGGCTACTAAACGTGCATTGCAGAGATTATCAGATATAAAGAAGAACCCGAAAACATGGGAAGAGTTTAATCGATTTTTGGATAAAGGATATGAAGAAAGAAGATAGAGTATTGATAAAAAAATTTCTAAAATATTTTCGACCATACATAGGATTTAGTGTTTTACTCTTGATTACTATTTTACTGAGTGTAGGAGTATCACTTATTCAGCCTGTTTTGTGGTCAAAATTAATAACTTCAGTATTCGGAAATGATTTGCGCTCTTTATACAAGATTGTGATTATGTTCGTAATACTATTTATTTTAACGGTAGGCGTTAATTTATTGCAGTCTGTATTAAAAGCATATTTGAATACACATATTGTTTATGATATTCAACAAGACCTATTCAACAATATGCTGTCGATGAAAATGGAATATTTTGATTCAATGGCTAATGGGGCTATCATTTCAAGAATTACAGGAGATACAAAACAGATTGTTGATTTGATAATAAAGGAAGTTTTGCCGGATGTAATTGCAGTTTTAAAGTTGATTTTTTCGTTTGTAATAATGATTAAAATTAGTTGGAAACTTACTATTATCACTATTATAACATTACCTATACTTATGTTGTATTATAGCAAAAATAGTAAAACAGTACGGCAAAAGCAATCAGAAGTGAGAAATGCAAATGATCATATTATTAGTTCAATACAACAAGCGATTGCGGGAATTGTAAATGTCAAAATGCTTGGTTTGAAGAATATTGAACGTGAACTGTTCAGAATAAATAACGAGGAAAAATGTAAAAAGGAATTTGATTTTTCGGTTTTTGTGGTTATATTTCAAACGATTATATCGCTAATGGGGCTAATTAGTGAGGTAACAGTTTTTGCGGTTGGTGGATATTTTGTATTGACGGCTTATTTAACAGCAGAGAGTTTTATTCAATATACTTCATATAGTCAGCAATTTAGTAATGCTAGTCTGACTTTAGTGGGATTAGTCACAGACTATCAACGGATTATTGTTTCGATTCGCAGATTGAACGAAATAGAAGAAACTTTAAATGGTCAGCATGAACGATTTGGAAAGAATGTCACTATAAATGAAAAGGGTAATATTGAATTATGTGATGTTACTTTTGGATATGGAGAAAAAAGTGTATTACGGAATATCAACCTGGAAATTAAGGAGAATTCTGTCACTGCATTGGTTGGTCATAGTGGCTGTGGAAAAAGCACGATTATTAAGCTGATATCAGGCTTATACGCAGTTAATAACGGAAAAATATTTATTCATGGAGAAGATTTGTCTAAGTTGAGTGAGGAGTGTTTACGCCGTACTGTATCTGTTGTCTCACAAGAACACTTTTTCATAAATGCAAGTATCATAGATAATTTTCGGTATGTAAAGAATGGCATAACAGAAAATGAAGTGCGTGATTTATGTGAGTTGTGTGGGTTGGATGATATGATAGGCAGTTTGCCAGAAGGTTATGATACTGTGATTGGAGAAAATGGAAGTAATTTTTCTGTTGGACAATTACAGCGGTTGAGTATAGCAAGAGTTTTGGCCAAAAATACCCCTATAGTTATTTTTGATGAACCGACCTCTTCGCTTGATTTAGAAAACACCAAGAAAGTTTTAAATATCATTAATGTGATTAAAAAGAATAAGACGGTTTTGGTTGTGAGCCATGATGAAAATATTATGGAATGTGCTGATCAGGTTATAAATATGAACGATTTTTAGGAGGAAAAAATAATGGAAGAAATTGAAATCAAAGTTTTAAATGAGCAGGAAGATGATGTGGAAATTAAGCCTAAAACGGGATTCGCTTGTGGTTGGGGATGTACTGCAGGAGCTGTATGTATAGGCGGAATCTTATGCCCGTAATATAAAGAGAGGAGTTTGACCATGGAAAGGATTAGATCACCGAATAAATTGCGAGTGTAGCTAGTCTTAATATTATGAAAGGAGAAGAATAATGGAAGAGGTTAAAGTTTACAATGAAACTGAAACAGATGAAGATTTAAAACCAACTCCACGTGCAGGATTCATGTGTGGATGGTGGTGCTATTCAGGATTTTTGTGTCCTGGTGGTAATGCTTGTAATTGATTTTTTAGGAGGAAAAAATAATGGAAGAAATTAGAATGATTTATTTAGCTGAGGATAACACACCAACACCAAGAGCAGGGTATGGATGTGGATATGCTTGTCAGGCAGGATTTTTCTGCCCTGGCGGTTTTATTTGCAACTAATTAAAAAGGGAGGAAAGTTCAATGGAAGAAATTAACGTATCAGTTTATAGTGATGATGCGCCAACACCAAGAGCGGGAATTCTTTGTGGAGTATTTTGTATTTCCGGTATTTTATTCTGTTAAAGGAGGCCAGTATTTAAATGGAAGAAATTTATATTGGAGAATCAGACATTGATGAAAATGGAGAAAAAACTCCGAGAGTAGGTGTAGGACTTCTGTGTGCAGGAGGAGCAGGAGGAGCAGGTTGCGCAGGAGGAGCAGGAGGTCTAGGCTGTGGTGGCGCATGCGTTGGACTTGGCTGTGGTGTAGCGTGTGTTTCTTGATTCAGGGGAGTGAAAGTTGTTGAAGTATTGTATTAGCATAATACTAATTGCCGTATTCCTATTAGTTATTCTGATTGTATATAGAAGAATATCGCAATATAAGTTTTGTAGATGCAAGCAGTGTAAAAGTACGATTGGTCAAAATGATAGTTTTTGTAAAAAATGCGGAATAGAATTAACAGCAGATAATAAAGAGATTATCATTAAAAAAGCAAACAGGAGAATTTCTGTAGGTATATATGCACTATTAGGAATTATCATCATTTCTGGAGTGACGGGAGTATTCTTGTATTCTCGAAATGGGAGCCTTCTGTATGATTTATCAGGATCAACGGGTGTTTATGCGCAAAAATATGACAATACTATTTCTGATGCAGATTATTGGATTGTCGATTGTAAGGCACTATCTGATGGAGTCTTTAAAAAATCGGTAAGAAACGAAAAGTTAGAAAATCTTATTGTAGAAGGTAGAACTACAGATGGTGAAATGATATTGACTGTTGAAGCAGGAAACTGTAAAAAGGAATACGATATAACCAATACCGAAGGAGAGATGGTATTTGATGTTAGTGAATTTGAGCCAGGATTACTGAAACTGTACATTTCACACCCGAAATCGGAACACATTTTTGTTTGTATTAAGTGGAAATAAACATACAAATGAGAGGGGCCTATCGAATTTGTTTTGATAGGCTCCTTAAAAAATTAAGGGAAATACTGTTAGCTTCTTTTGATTTTCCACAAAGTTCATATCAATGAGTATTACTCTGAAACATTCCTGTCAGAGATAATTTGAATTTATGGATTGAAGTTCATGCTACGCCAATTTCAAGAGCAACAACCTTCTAGGGGGGGGGGAGAACTTCTGGCGGTATTCTGCGGCTACTTTCTTTTGGTTCAGAATGAAGAACACCGGGAACTATTGGAAGAATCTTATATCCATGTTCTCTCTTTAGGAGTGAATATCCATGTGGGGATTTGGGAGAGCTGGAATGAAGACTCGGAGAAGATACTGAGGGTCTGACCATCTAACTAACCGATAAATAAAATAATAAATCAGTAAAAAGTTGATTAAAATTCTATAAATGGAATGTAATTGTTTTGCAAGATAATACAAATTTTGTAATATATACTAAATGATTCATTGACAATATATCAGGTATTTGATACATTAAAATTACATATCTGGGAAGCTCTATTCTAAGTCGTTCGACTATCTGATTCCCCATATGAGAGTAAATAAATATGGTGGAAGCAGCGTTAGCGAATACATGAATTTTTCCTTTATTGGAGGCTCCTTTCACCATCATAGAGAAAGGAGCGGTATAATGCCAGTAATAGCGAGATTTTATGGAATGGTAATAAAAATGTATTTTCGACAGAGTGAACATAATCCTCCGCATATTCATGTAATATATGGAGAGTGTGTTGGTGTAATTGACATAAGGACAGGCGAAATGTTAGAGGGTGATCTTTCGAAAAGGGCATTAAAAATGGTTCAAGAATGGGTAAAGCAGCACGAAAATGATTTGATTAAAATATGAGAAACGCAAAAGTTTGTAGAACTTCCACCGTTGGAATAAAATAATGGAAGTTCTCGAGTAAAATGGAAGGCGGTGTTATTGTGTTTCATAGAATCAAAGATATAATGTCTTTGAAAAAATATGTTCTTTTGGCTACGTTTCAAGATGGGACGGTTAAAACTTATGATGTAAGTTCCCTGCTTGAGGAGGTGGAAGCATTTAACGCTTTAAAAGATACACCACATTTGTTTGAACAGGTAAAAGTGGATGTTGGTGGCTATGGAATCTCCTGGAATGATGAAATAGATTTATCTTGTGATGAGATTTGGGATAACGGAGTGCTTTTATGTGAGGATAATGGAGAAAACTAATCATGGAAATATCAAGTATACTCATTAAGGATACAACAAAAGAAGAAAGAATCCGCATTGTGCAGGAAGAATTATAGTCATGTGAGGTTCACGTTGGAGTTCATTTCAATGTCAATAAAAAAATAGATGAGGAAACTATAGAGTTGCTTTGAGTCTGACTTTGCAAAGTGCGAATATTGACTAAGAGGAGTGGCATTAAAAATGATAGATATATACACAGAAAAAAGAGATTCAATATTCGGATATAGTGACTGGAAGTAAAGGTAAAGGATATAATGCATGGTGGAGCAAGGAATATGAGGTGTAAGGAATGGGTAGATTTGTAAATCCTGATAACAGTGCATTTCAGGTGGCACTGAATTCTCCGATATATGT
>NZ_JADPGO010000059.1:0-6574 GCF_015668165.1 Blautia sp. 1001283B150304_161114_C9
CCCCTTGAAAACACTGGATTTGTCGCAGGTGAGCTTTCCCTTATTATTTCCCTTGTGTTATATCGTCCCATCAGTGTTTATGCACTCTGATAAGGGCAAATACAAGGGCAAGAAAAATCTATAAGACAGTATAACACAAAATAAAAGTGACATGGTGAACTGATTGAAATGCTTCTTAATTTTTGCTACTACTGATTGATTAAATGATAAGGAGATGGGATACGATGAGAACAATATTTGCAGAA
Source organism: Blautia sp. 1001283B150304_161114_C9 (assembly GCF_015668165.1). Taxonomy (NCBI): domain Bacteria; kingdom Bacillati; phylum Bacillota; class Clostridia; order Lachnospirales; family Lachnospiraceae; genus Blautia; species Blautia sp. 1001283B150304_161114_C9. The sequence continues at coordinate 246 of NZ_JADPGO010000059.1, forward strand.
TACAATCCACAGTGCAACAGCATTGATGTATATACTAATACGGGCTATATACTCCGTATTGATTGTTGGGAAGCAGAAAAAAATTTAAGAACCACACCTGGATCTGATTGTGCTTTGACATCGCTTGCAATCGATGAGCCATTAGAATATGCAAGGTTATATCTTGATGGGAATTTACAGATGTGGGTAGATGCTGAAGATTCATTAGAGTTATGATTATTCCAATCAAAATCTACTAGAATTTATTAAAAATTAGCTTCATAATTTTAAAAGGACAGCCCTATTGCTATGAGGCTGTCCTTAAAAATACAATAGATAAACCTAGATTATTCTTGCTACTATCTGATTGTTAAATTTTCTGTATTCCATATTGCAAATCTCCCTTTTCGCAATATTTTATTAGTATGAATGCCAGAATCGCTGAAAAAACACGTGCCAATACCGTACTCCACCATATCATAATCTGTCCACCAAATAAAGGTGGTAAAACAAGCATAAATATCAGCATCAATACTGGTTCAATGAATGTAAGAATGTATGACAATCCACTTTTTTCAGTAGCATAAAATCCAGCTGTCGCTATTCTGGTAATCGCAACAAATGGTAATGACACTAAAAATATAGGTACAATTTTAGAAATCTCAATACTTACTTCATAAGAAGCTCCGAAAGCCCCTCCAATATTTGCTCTGTTTACATACATGATAATTCCACCACAAACAGTAAGAATTATTGCAAAAATGTATGCCATTCTCTGAACTCCTCTCAGGCTTTCTTGATCCTTCTCACCATAAAAACGGCTCATTAAAGGTTGACTTCCATCACCTACGCCCTGCAATATGAGATATATGATACAGATAATATAGGATACACATGCATAAGTTGCAATAGCTTTTTCTCCCCCATAAGAAGCGGAGAATCGGTTTATAAACACCAATGAAATATTAGGAGTCAATGCTAGCCCAAATGGTGCAAGACCTACTCTGAATATAGCGCCACACATTTCTTTTACATTTTTTAAGGATACATACACATAAAACTTTTTATTATATAATGCGTATATGATTGCAATTGCTGCAGTCACACCCTGTCCGGCTATTGTAGCTGTGGCTGCACCTTTCATGCCCATTTCATATATCCATACAAAGATAAAATCCAGAACAATATTGGTTATGAATCCACCAACCATCGCAAACATTGACCAGAAAGAGTTTCCATAATTTCTAATGAATAGCATCATTCCAGTTCCAAGAATCTGCAATATTGCTCCAAGTGCTATAATTTTGATATAATCTGTCGCATTTGTTAATATAATTCCATCTGCTCCAAGCAATCCTAAAATTTTAGACGAAAAGGAGTAAATAATTATGGTACTGATAACACTTACTATTACAAGAAGCCACCAGCTTGTAGCAATAAATTCTTCTGCCCGTTTTCCTTTCTTTTCTGCTGCATTAATTGAGTAATAAACAGCTCCTCCCATACCAATTCCTGTTCCAAGAGCCTGAATCAAAGCCTCAATCGGATATGCAATATTAATAGCCGAAAGTCCAGCATCTCCTATGGTATTGCCTACAAAATATCCATCCACTATCGCATATATTCCTGATAATGCAAATGCTATAATAGATGGAATAACATATTTAAAAAATAATGATTTATGATTCATTTTTCTTACAATCTCCTTCCTTGAAAAGTCTGATAAACAGCTCTGTATTATCATTAAGACTTTCTATATTCTCTAATCCCATTTTTTCGATTACATATATTTCTTTTGAGTGCCGTTTTTCTATGATATCTTTCGTATATTCCATTCCTGATTCTGTGAGGCATATCAGCTTATTTCTCTTGTCTGAATCATCAGATACCATATTGATGTATCCTTTTTTCTGAAAATCTTTTAGTATCGTATTTACCGTTTGCTTAGGTATATTCCATTCTTCACTTATCATTTTCTGCGTGCATCTTCCATTACTTTCATAAAGTGAATACAAAGCAAAAACTCCATTTGAAGACAGTCCCTGATCCTTTGACCATTCCTCATACATTGCTGTACATTCTTTCCATAAAGCATAATATCGTTGCAACTGTATTATCATATTATTATCTTTTCTCATCTTTTTTCTCCTTAAATTAGTACGAATCCGGACTTTTATATTATAGCCCGAGTTCGTACTAATTGTCAAGATTTATTTATATACTTTTTCTTTATATAAACAATCAATAGTCCCTTACTAAGGACAGGAAGATTATGAAATTTCCCTATCCTCTTTTAATAATATCCTCGTTCTTCCATCCAGTCTTTCACATAACATCTGATTCCAATATAAATAATATGCGACAGTAATAGCAATACAATAAGATTTATCGGATTAGCGTTTTTAATCCATTCTCCAAAGTAAATTACAACAGCTGTACTCGTTATCGCTACCACGATACTGATGATATCCCAACAATATTTCCGGTAGATTTTTCCTACCTGATAACCAATCCCGATTATCAGCCACCCGGTTATTACGAATAAAATTGCCATGACAGTACCGGCAATCAGCCAGTACACAATCCCGGAAAGAATACTGTTAGGTATTCCACTGCTTAACTGTCCGAAAGAGTCTGCACCTGTCACAAACTCCCGAAATAAACTTCCCATTCCTTTTCCTAACGCACCGAAAAAGACGATACAGTCGTTAAGGAAAACCGGCGAAAGAATCGCAGTAAACAGTGTTGTTGTTATGCTGTACCATGCCAGTAGAAACAAGATACTTTCATAACCAATCGTCATATTTTTATATTTCTTTTCTAACTGGCTTTTACGGCTATCGCATTTTTCTTTTGCTTTCCGGTAAGCAGTACGGTCACATTTTTCACATTTCTCATAAGGCACTTTTTTCTCAACAGCTACCTCTACCGTCTTTTGGTGTGTCTGTGCATAAAGTTTTTCCTGCTCTGCTTTTTCATACTTAAATTTCCATGCCACGGCTTCTGCGTCGGCTCTTTTCCTGCTGTCTGTCTCGCTGGTCAATCGTTCCTCTGTTTGCCTTAATCTTGTCCGCAATGCTTCGATATTCTCGGCTCTGTTTTCGCTGTTCAATTTCTCGTTCAAGGTCAGCGATTCGCTTAGCTGCCTGTTTAGTTCCTGGATTGTCTGGTCTTTCTGATCCAGTTCGTCCTGCATCTGTTCGGTCATCAGCAGAAGTTCTTCCACCTGCCCGACGTTCTCTAAGTTTCTGCATTCGCTCATCGATCTCCCTCGCTTTCTCTATCTGCTGTTTAAGGTCAGCAATTCGCTGTTCTGTTTCTGCAATAAGCTGTTCTCGTTGTTCAGCTTCTGCGTTAATTCCTGCCATTGCTGATTCTCGTTTTCCAACTGTTCGATTCTGGTTTTCTGTTGCTCGATCTGTGAGAGCAGTTCTTCTGTATCTGGCAAAAGATTTAGCAGCCTGGATAATTCGCTGTTTAAGCTTTTTAAACTCTGGTTCTGCTCCTGAAAAGACAGGAGCTGCCTGTCCCGTTCCTGCAATTCCTGTACCATCTCTGCCATAAGATTCTGCTGTTCCTCGATCTGGTTTATCATTGTCTCCATCATGGGAATGACTTCCCGGCTTTCTTCTAATGTCACGCAATCGCTCCTTCCATTGTGTTAATGCACTGGATACTTTTCCAAAAGAAATCTGTATTTTATCCAGCAGTGCATTTTGTCTTTTTATGATCTGGTTTTCCTCTACTTTCCATGAAGTAGAGGATGTCTGTCCGTTTTGAAATTTCTCGTCAATTTTTCTGGCATCTGCGCCCTCATGGATCGTCGGTATCTCTAATTTTCCCTGCCTTGCATAAGAACGGTGGTCAATGTGATTTTCCGTTTTCAAATGTGCATTACAGACGTTTGCCCATTCGCTCCGCCATAGCTCACAATTTTTCGGATTGTTCCACCCGGTAGCATCGGTTAATACACGTTTCCACTGTTTGCGGTTCCTTGTCCCGACTTTCTGGACTCCATTTTCATCAAGTACGGGGATTCGGATTCCATGACGGTCAGGGTTCTTTTTATCCTGCCACCAGTCCGGATGGGATTCATCCACCACAATATTTCCATTTTCATCTCTGACAAACTCCCAATCCTTGATTTCTTTGTTCCCCCATGAGTGGTCTGGATTGAATGGTCGCATCGTCACAAGTAAATGCACATGGGGATTTCCATCTCCTTTATCGTGGATACTCCAGTCCGCACACATTCCCTTATCTACAAAGGTCTTTTGAATATATTCAGTTGTATAATCAATCTGTTCCTGTCGGCTCCATTCTTTCGGAAGCGAAAATTCAAATGACCTGCCGAGTTGTGCATCCGAGGTCTTCTCAATCTTCAAAACTTCATTCCATAAACGCTGTTTCTGAAAAGTAAGTTTAAATTTTCCCAGTGCAGCATCTTTGTTATCTGCTCTTTTATATCGGGCAGATTTCTGAAACCGTCTGATATTTTCAGCAGGTACGTTCAGCCATTCCTGTGGTGCATTTTCACACATCAACAGGCTGGTATAAACGACTTCTTTTTTGGCAGTGTAGTAGCTGATCCTGCCTGTTTCTTCATTTTTCATCACATCACCATTGAGATACGCAGATGCTGATATGATGGATTTCCCTTTGCTGCGTCCAACAATCTTTACTGTATAATGAAAAATCGCCATGCTCCGTTTCCCCCTTTCTGCCGTATCCGGCTTTGATTTCCGGCAGGTAACGTTTTCCCAAAAAGAAAATGGTATCTGCCGGAACGCCCTCTGCGTAAGAGTGCCCTGTGCATAACAGCCTGCATGGAATGCGCCCCTCTGGCGAAGAGTGCCTCCTGCGGCATGAGCAGGTCTGGCTGAAAGCCCCGCCGACGGAACGAGCCCGGCAAGCATAAGCGCAGACCGGTTGCCACCTGTGGCAAACTTATACGGACGACCTCTGGTTGTCCATAAGTGCGCCCTTCATGAAAAAGCAATGAAGGGAATGGAAAATCCACTCCCTCCGGCATTACACTTCCTCCGTATTTGCAACTGGCTCTTTCTGCATTGCCTTTGAGAAGAATTTCCCATTTGCTTCCTGCCTTTTTAAGAAGCCGATCAGCTTTGGGATATCATCTTCCTCAATCGCAGAACCCAGCACCGATTCCACCGCACCACCAATCTGGCAGAGCCTGTGTGTCCGCTTTTTAGTTTCCACATCTTTCTGACGTTTCTTCAGTTCCCGTTTCTGTGCTGCATACTGTTTTGCTTTCTCAAGGCTTTCCTGTTCTTTCTTTTCCAACTGGAGCATACGCTCCTCATAACTCTTTGTTGATCTTGCCATAAATATCATCGTCCTTTCTTTTTCTTCCAAACATAAGTTTCCTGTTGTCTGTCAGACGAAGTACATGGTATAATCTGTTTGCGTGTAGGTATATCATGACTCCGGTCTGATAGAACCTTTGGCGGTTTCTTCGGGAACCGCTTTTTTAAGTTGAACCGTTTCTTGTGACTGCTTTCACATTTCCCTTATCCCTCAAGTCTCTGCCCTCGTTGGCTTCCATAAAAAGTTCCAGCATATCCGTTTTGATCAGGACTTTTCTCCCAACCTTTAATACCGGAAGTTTCTTCCATTCCACCAGTTTTCTCAGGGTGTTCCTGCCGATTCCCGTATAATCAGCAGCTTCTTCAATAGATAAGGCAATCTTTCTTTGTGTCATATGACCACCTCCTTTTAAATTGCATTATGCAATTTCATTTGTGCTGTCAGTATAGCGTGTTTATATTGCTTTGTCAAGCATTATGAAATTTCATTCGTTTTCTATAAATTGCATATTGCAATATATTTTGTTGCGTGGTATAGTAATGACATACCGAAAAAGGAGGCACATCAGCATGAAAGATAAAGAACTACGCAAGCTGATCGGCAGCAGGGCAAAACAGCGCCGTCTCGAATTAAATCTGACACAGCCTTATGTCGCAGAGAAGATGGGAGTTACCGCTTCCACAATCCTGCGTTATGAGAATGGTTCGATTGACAATACCAAAAAGATGGTACTGGAAGGCCTTTCGGAAGCACTTCATGTATCGATTGAATGGCTCAAAGGGGAAACCGATGAATATGAAACTGATATTACGGATAAGAAGGAATTGCAGATTCGTGATGTGATGGGCGATATTCTCAAACAGTTACCTCTTGATCTTAATAAAACAGAAGACGCTTTTTCTAAAGACTTACTGCTGTTAATGTTAAAGCAATATGAACTGTTTCTGGATTCGTTTCAGTTCGCCTGTAAAAATTACAAAGGCAGTACCAAAGATGCGGACATTGCCAAAGTAATGGGATTT
>NZ_JADPGO010000059.1:7128-8347 GCF_015668165.1 Blautia sp. 1001283B150304_161114_C9
AGGAAGAAGAACTGAAAACCGGGACACTCAGCAACGGCACAGTGGAAAATTATCTTGGTGCAATCCGCTGTATCAAAAAACACCCGATTGCAGACCGCAAACTGAAAACAGTTACTGCCGAACATTTACAGGCATTTCTTGATCTGCTTACATTCGGTGGTGAGTTTCCAGACGGGAAAGTAAGAAAGGGATACAGCAAAGATTATATCCATTCTTTTTCCGCAGTGTTACAGCAGTCATTCCGTTTTGCAGTATTTCCAAAACAACTAATCAGTTTCAATCCGATGCAATATATCAAACTGAAACGACAGGCAGAGGAAGTTGACCTCTTTTCCGATGATGAAGTGGAAGAAGGCACACAACCGATTTCGCATGATGATTACGAGCAACTTATCAAGTATCTGGAAAAGAAAAACCCACCTGCCATTCTACCGATTCAGATTGCGTATTATGCCGGGCTCCGTATCGGAGAAACCTGTGGTCTTACATGGCAGGACATTAACCTTGAGGAACAATGCCTGACCATAAAACGCAGTATCCGCTACGACGGCATGAAACACAAAAACATTATTGGACCAACGAAGCGGAAAAAAGTTAGGATTGTTGATTTTGGCGATACCCTGACTGAAATACTGAAAGCTGCCAGAAAGGAACAACTCAAAAACCGGATGCAGTATGGCGAATTATATCACCGCAATTACTACAAAGAAGTTCATGTGAAAAACAGAGTCTATTATGAATACTATCACCTTGACGGAACGCAGGAAGTCCCGGCAGATTACAAAGAAATCTCCTTTGTCTGCTTAAGACCGGATGGCTCTTTGGAACTGCCGAGTACACTCAGCATTGTATGCAGATCAGTGTCAAAGAAACTGGAAGGATTTGAAGATTTCCATTTCCACCAGTTACGTCACACCTACACCAGCAATCTGCTTTCCAATGGGGCTGCACCGAAAGATGTACAGGAACTGTTAGGACACTCTGATGTCAGTACCACAATGAATATTTACGCTCACTCAACAAGAAAAGCAAAACGGGATTCCGCAAGACTTCTTGATAAAGTAGTGAGCAATGCTTAACTAAAAATTTCCCTTATTTCCCTTGCGGATTCCGCATAAGGGCAAAAATAAGGGAAAATACATATCATTTCACTATCTAAGAGGCTGTAAGCCTTGAAAAATAAGGAAAGTTCAGGAAATCTCTCCACAAATTCCGATTG